>JBKKCN010000478.1:0-19188 GCA_046712525.1 Candidatus Rokuibacteriota bacterium | reverse complement strand
ATGGCGCAGCACCTATATATATGGAAGGGCGGCCGCGCCGGATGACGCTGATCGGCGCCCCCGTCCGCCGGGTGGAAGACGAGCGATTGCTCACCGGGCGCGGCCGATTCGTGGGCGACATGGTCCTACCCGGGATGCTGCACGCCGCCTTTCTGAGGAGCGTCCACGCTCACGCCCGCCTCCTGTCGGTCGACGTGACGCGGGCCCGATCCGCCACGGGCATCGCCGCCTGTCTCACCGGCGAGGAACTCGCGCCGCACGCGAGGGCGATGCGGGCGGAATCGCGGATGAAGGGATACTTCGCCACCGACTTTCCCGCGCTTGCGCGTGGCAAGGTGCGCTTCACCGGCGAGGCAGTGGCCGCCGCGCTCGGCGAGACCCGCTACGCGGCCGAGGATGCGCTCGACCTGATCGACGTCCGCTACGAGCCGCTGGCCAGCGTGGCGACGGTCGAGGCAGGCAGGCAGGAGGGGAGCGCGCTCCTTCACGAAGCGGCCGGGACGAACGTGCTCCTCACGCGCACGTTCGCCCAGGGCGACGCGGACGGAGCCATCGAGAGCGCGGCCGTCGTCGTCGGCGACACCTTCCGCTTCCATCGTCACGCCGGCGTCACGATGGAGAACCGTGCCTGCCTGGCCGACTGGGACGCGGGCGCGGGCGCCCTCACTCTCTGGTCTTCCACCCAGGTGCCCGGCCTGCTGCGCGACGTGCTCGCCGACGTCCTCGACCTGCCCGCGCACCGGGTGCGCGTGGTGGCGCCGGACGTGGGAGGCGGCTTCGGCGTGAAGAGCGCCCTCTATCCGGAAGAGGTGGCCGTGTGCGCGCTCGCCCGGCTCATGGGCCGGCCCGTGAAATGGGTGGGCGACCGGCGCGAGGACCTTCTGACGAGCACGCAGGCGTGGGACGAAGTGATCGAGTGCGATATCGGCGTTGACGTCGATGGGACGATCCAGGGACTGCGCGCCCGCGTCCTCGGCGACATCGGCGCGTATTCCATCCACCCGTGGACGGCGTCCATCGAGGTCATCCAGGTCATCAGCTTTCTCCCGGGTCCCTATCGCGTGCCGCACTACCGCGGCGAGGCGTGGGGCGTGGCCACCAACAAGGCGCCCACGGGCCCGTACCGCGGAGTGGGGCGGCCGGTGTCGACGTTCGTGACGGAAGCGCTCGTCGACCGCGCTGCCCGGCGGCTCAGGATGGATCCGGTCGAGCTACGCCTGAAGAACCTGATCCGGAACGACGAGTTTCCGTATCGGTCGCCGTCGGGCGTCGTGTGGGACAACGGCAGCTTCGTAGAGACTCTCGAGCGCGCGCGGGACATCGCCGGCTACGCGCAGGTGCGCGAGGAGCAGCGGCGCGCGCGCCCGTCCGCCCGCCGGCTCGGCATCGGTGTCGCCTCCTACGTCGAGCTCACGGGCGTGGGCTCGGCCATTCCGGCCTCGCCCGGCGCCGCCATCAACACGGGCACGGAAGGCGCGACCATTCGCGTCGACCCGGGGGGGACGGTGACGGCCATCTTCGGTGTGGCCAGTCACGGCCAGGGCCACGAGACGTCGCTGGCGCAGATCGTCGCCCAGGAGCTGGGCGCCTCCTTCGACGACGTGCGCGTCATCGAGGGCGACACCGCGGCCTCGCCCACGGGCACGGGGACGTATGCCAGCCGCACCGCCGTCATCGCCGGCGGCGCTGCCATCCTGGCCGCGCGTGCCGTCAAGGAGAAAGCGGTCCGGATCGCCGCCCACCAGCTCGAAGCGGGCGTGGACGATGTCGTGCTCGAGGACGGGCGCGCCTCCGTGCGCGGCGCCGCCGACCGCAGCGTCACGCTGCGCGACATCGCCGGCGCCGCGTATGCGGGGTCGCGCAAGCTGCCGAAGGGCATGGAGCCCGGGTTGGAGGCGACGCGCTTCTACGATCCGTACTTCGGCAGCGCCTCGAACGCCGCGCACGTGGCCGTGGTGGAGGTGGACATGGAGACGTGCGCGGTGGCGATTCGCCGCTTCGTCCTCGTGGAGGACTGTGGCCGGATGATCAACCCGATGATCGTCGAAGGGCAGGCGATCGGCGGTGTGGCGCAGGGCATCGGCGCCGCACTTCTCGAAGAGGTCGTCTACAACGAGGACGGGCAGCTCCTCACGGGCACGCTCATGGATTACCTGGTGCCCACCGCCAGCGAGATGCCGCTCGTCGAGGTGCTGCACCTCGACCGGCCGTCGCCCGCCACGCTCGGCGGCTTCAAGGGCGTGGGCGAGGGCGGCACCATCGGCGCGCCGGCGGCCGTTGCGAATGCCATCGCGGATGCGCTGGCGCCGCTCGGCATCGACATCACTGAGCTACCGATGACTCCGGACCGATTGTTCAGGCTCATCCACCAGCGCGAGAAACGGGAGACCCGATGATGGCAGCAGACGCATGGAGCGGAGCGATCGATCGCATGCTGGGCCGCATCCAGGACACGGCGGCCCGCGTGAAGGACGGCTTTCCCCACTGGGCGGATCCGGAGACGGGGCAGTGGACCACCACGCCCGAAGGCGACTGGACGGGCGGCTGCTGGATCGGCCAGCTCTGGCTGGCCGCTGCCGCCACAGGCGATGCGAAGTACCGGTCGTGGGCGGAGCCTTTCGCCGAGCGCCTGCGCGCGCGCATCGACGCGCAGACCGTCTTCAAATCGTTTCCCGCGTACTACGGCGCCGCCCTCGGCGCCATCCTCCACGACGCCCCGGGACCGCGTGAGATCGCGCTTGCCACTGCGCGCAGCCTGACGCGGCTCTACGAGCCGGCGCTGCGTCTGGTACCCCTCGGCCCGCAGGCGGAGGAGGGCGCGCACATCGGCGCCACCGAGACGAGCATCGACAGCCTGCAGGCGGCCACGCTGCTGTTCTGGGCCGCGGGCGTCACGGGCGACTCGGCGCTGCGCGACGTCGCCACGAATCACGCGGAGACGATCATCAACCTGCACCTGCGGCCCGACGGTTCCTTCATCCAGTCCAGCTCGCTGGACGCGGCCACGGGCCGGCTCGTCCGGCATTACACGCATAAGGGGATCAGCGACACGAGCACGTGGGGCCGCGCGCAGGCGTGGGGCACGTTGTTTTCCACCCAGAGCTATTTGGCCGACCGCAAGCGCGAGGGGTGGATCGCGGCCGCCGTGCGCGGGGCCGACTGGTGGCTCGCGCACGTGCCTGCCGACCGCATCGCGTACTGGGACTTCGACGATCCGGCCATCCCCAACACGGAGCGCGACACTGCCGCCACCGCCATCGCGACGGCGGCGCTGCTCAAGCTGAGCCGGGTGGCGCCGACGGAGTCGGGGCGCACGCGCTATCGCGAGGCCGCGGAGGCGACGGCGAAGGCGCTGGTGGAACGCTATCTCACCCCGACGCATGCGGGCGACCGGCGCGTGCCCGGCATGCTCACGGAGGCGTGCTTCAACAAGCGGCCCGACGCGCGCGCCCACGACCGCGCGAACCGCTGCGAGTTCATCGTGGGCAGCTATTACCTCTTCGAGAGCCTGCTCGGCCTCGCGGGGCGCATCGACCCCTTGCGCCTGTAACGGCGGTAAGCGCCGGCCGTTTCGCCGGCGCCACCCCTTGCTGCGGATCACTCGATGTGGATGAAACCGTTGCGGACGAGGCGCTGCGTTCTGACCTCTTTCTGCGCCCCGGTCACCGTGACTCCGAGCTGATTCTCTGCCACGGTCACGGCGAAGACGCACTGCGGCACGCTGTTGTCACATTTGCCCGAGGCCACTATGGTCCGCGGCGTCCCGTCGGAGTTGCTCGAGAGGATGACGATCTTGGTGATCTTGCCCCTCACGTGGAGGCGCTGCACGGGGTTCTCGTATTCGAAGAAGCCGCTCACCGGACCGCCAGCGCGATTCCGCCGCACGTCGAGACTGAACGTGGCCCGACCTCTCCCAGACGCCGACGGCTTGATGTTGTTCGGTGTTGGCACAGCGATCTCGCCGGAACCGGTCGCGCAGAACTTTGGCTGGCTCAAGACGGTGCCACCCGTGCCGATGCCACCCGTGCCGGTGCCACCGCCCGCGCCGGTGCCGCAGACAGGGACCGTGATGTTGTTGCTGTCCAGCGTCACGGCACCGTTGAGCGCGAAGGCACTACCGGACAAATCGGCGCCGGTCGTCATGGTGACGCTGGCGCGCGCCAGAATGTGACCGACGAAGTTCGTGTTCGTCCCGAGCGTCGCGGAGCTGCCGACGTGCCAGTACACGTTGCAATGGTTGCCGCCGTTGATCACGATGACGGACGAGCTGCTTGCCGTCGTCAGCGTGCTCCCCATCTTGAACACGAAGACGGCATCGGGGTTGCCCTGCGCGTTGAGTGTGAGCGGACCCGTCAACTGTGCCGATGAACTGAAGCAGTAGACGCCCGGCACCAGCGTGAGCCCCCCCAGCTCCTGGCCGGTCGCGGTGAACGTACACGGCAGGCCTCCGAGCGTGTCAAACGCGAGCTGGGCGTCGATATGCGCCTGACTGGCCACCACGTCGGCTTCGTGTCGGATTCCTGTGTGAGTCCCCGGAGGAAAGCCGGTGATCGCGGTGCCCGGACTGACACCCAGGTTTCCGATGATGACGGAGGGACCCGTGTTGGTGACTGTCGCGGACCCCAGAACGGCGAAACTCCTCGACGAACCCAGTAATGTCTGGGCCGATGCCGGGGCGGCGTTGTAAAGAAGCGTGGCGAACGAAAGAATGACGGCGAGCCGGGTCGCTCGAAGCATTGGATTCCTCCAAGGATCGCGCGACGAGGAAGCTTGGGGAGCAACGAGTCCAGTCATCGAACCCGCACCTGTTAAGCCGAAGCGGCCCCACGAAGCTTGTCGCTACTTCAATCCACGGGACCAGGTACGCAAGCGGAGTGCCACCGACCTCATATGGGACCTTCGTCCATGTGCAACGGCGTTCACACTGCCGCGCGGTGCTCGGGGCCCGTGCGAATCGACACTCTCGGAGCCGGCGCATCGTCCGCAGCTACACTTCTTCGAGAGCCTGCTCGGCCTCGCGGGCCGCCATCGACCCCCTGCGCGTGTCAGGCTACGCGGCGGGGTTTTCCCGGTGCACACGTGCCTGGGCGCGGTCGGTATTGTCGACGTATTGCTCAGGATTGCGGTCGAATTTGTGCTTGCACTCGACCGAACAGAAGTAGAACGACTGACCGCCGTACTCGGACTGTGCCTCGGCCGTCATCGGGTTGGCTTCCATGCCGCACACTGGATCGAGTCCCATGAGATCCTCCTTAACCGATAGCTGATGCGTGAACCGCCGCAAGCCACATGCCAGTGACCACGTCGATGGTCGCTGCCGGAGAGCGCCATGAATCCACTGACGATCCCGAAAGCGGACCTGGGCCGTGGCGCGCGCATTCCCCTCACGGTGCTGCGCGACAACGTGGAGGTCATCGCTCGCTTCGCGCACGACCTGCTCGCCGAGTACCAGGCTGCGCTCGCCGCCGGCCGTCCGCAGGCCGTCTTCATCGTCCCCGTCGGCCCCGTGGGCCAGTACGATCTGCTTGCGCACCGGTGCAACGCCGAGCGCATCAGCCTGCGCCGGCTCGTGCTCATCAACATGGACGAGTACCTGACCGCCGACGGCCTCGACTGGATCCCCGCCGACGACCCGCTCGCCTTTCGCCGCCACATGGACGAGCACTTCTACGCGCGCCTGCATCCGAACCTGGCGCCGCCGCCCGAGCAGCGCGTATGGCCGGACCCGCGCGATCTCGACGGTGTCGCGCGCGCGATCACGGGCGGGGGCGGCGTGGACGTCTGCTTCGGCGGCGTCGGCATCACCGGCCACGTGGCCTTCAACGATCCGCCGGAGCCGGGCGAGGACGTGAGCCTCGACGAGTTCAGGCGCCTGGCCACGCGCATCGTCCGCCTCAGCCGCGAGACGCTCCTCATCAACGCGGTCACCGCCGCGCGCGGCAATCTCGATCGCATCCCGCGGCTGGCGGTGACGGTGGGGATGACGGAGATCCTCGCCAGCCGCAAGGTGCGGCTGTACATGAACCGCGAGTGGCAGGCGGCCATCGTGCGCAAGCTGCTCCACGGCCCCGTCACCCCCGCGGTGCCGGCGTCGCTGCTCCAGGAGCATCCGGATGCGCACGTCACGATCGCCGAGCACGTGGCGGAGGTACCGGAGCCGGCGCTGCGCTAGTTTGGGTGTGGACTACGAAAGATCGAGGCCGTACTGCTTGCGCATGAGGGCGAGATACTCGGCGTCCGGCATCGGGCGGCCCTCCTCCGCCCACTCCTCATCGGTGATGCGGCGCCGGCCCGCGATGAGGCCGATGGCGTCGTCACCCACGGGGTGCCGGAATCCCGAGCGCGGGTCATTCACGGCCCCGATGATCGTCTCCGCCACCGCCTCCGGCATGGTGGGCTTCTCGATCCCTTTGCGGAAGAAGCGATCGAGCCGTGACGATGCCAGAAAGTACGGGGAGGCCTCGTTGAGCGTGCGCTTGCTTCTGGCGAAGATGGCCGTCAACACCACGCCGGGCTCGATGAGGATCACGCGGATGCCGAAGGGTCGCACTTCCTGCACGAGCGCCTCGCTGGCCGCCTCCAGCGCGTGCTTGGACGCCGAATAGTGCGCGTGCCCACCGGGCGCCACCCGTCCCATCACCGAGCTGATGTTGACGATGGTGCCCGCCCGGCGCTCACGCATGCCCGGCAGCACGGCGCGGAGCATGCGCATGGCGCCGAAGTAGTTCGTCTCGAAGATCGCCTTCGCCCACTCCACGGAGGCTTCTTCGACGGTGTTGCGGCCGCCGATGCCGGCGTTGTTCACGAGCACGTCGATGTGCCCCGCCTCGCGCAACACCTCCTGGACGCCGTCCTCCACGGACGCATCGTCGTGAACGTCGATCGTGAGAGGGCGGATGGACAGCCGCTCGCTGCGGATGGCCGCGTTCAGCTCCTCCGCCTCCGCTACGGGCCTTCGCATGGCCGCGAACAACTTCCAGCCGCCGCGCGCGAATGCGAGCGCGGTGGCGAGCCCGATGCCGCTGCTGGCGCCGGTGATGAGCACGTGTCGGTCGGTAGCCATCGCGCCTCCTGTGTGAAAGCGTCCCAACCTCGTTTTTCTCACACACTTGAGAACTCGGTGGCTGCTTTCTTTTTGCGTCGCGGATAATCCCGACGGGGGCCCATACGAATTGACACTCTCGGAGGCGCCGCGGTAGTGTTACCGCCACTCGTCGGCTCTCAGGCGCGACGGCGCTCGCAGCTCAAACCCAACGGAGGACGATCGTGACCACGATGACCGTGCGCTCGAAGGACGAGATTCCGGACGCCGACTACAAGAAGATGGTGCTGACGCTGATGGACAAGCAGGCCAGCCGCGAGGTGGCCACCGCCGAGGTCTTCGGGCAGTGCGTGCTGTTCGCCCCCACCATCGAGGACAAGATCCGCATCACCCGCTACCAGCACGAAGAGCTGAAGCACTTTCAGCTCCTGGCCCGGATCATGAGCGAGCTCGGGGTGGACATGGACGCCTACATCCAGGACCGCCAGCGGGCGGGCTCCCGCTTCACCGGAGACGAGGCGGACATGCAGATCCAGGACTGGATGGACGCCACGCTCTTCAACTTCATGATCGACCGCGCGGCGACGTTCCAGCTCACGGAGTACATCCGGGGCAGCTACGTGCCGCTGGCCAAGGCCAACGAGCTCATCGTCAAGGAGGAGGAAGGCCACAAGGACTTCGGCGAGGAGTGCCTGGAGCAGATGTGCCAGGACCCGGCCACGCGCGCCGAGGTCCAGCGCCGCTTCAAGAAGTGGTTCGTGGCGTCCCTGCGCATCTTCGGCCGGGCCGGAACACGAGGCAACCAGTACTGCCTGAAGGTGGGGCTGAAGACGCGGGACAGCGGTGACGTCGCCGCCGGCTACATCGACAGCATTCGGCCCGTCATGGCGCGCTGCGGCCTGCGCTTCCCGGACCGCAGCGAGCTGGCGATCGAGCTGCCGCCGCAGGTCGATCTCACCGTGCCCGCGCACGCAGTGGCGTGACGACCAGCCGCGGGTACCTCGAGATTCCGGACCCGCTCAACCTCGGCCACTGGGTCGTCGACCGCCACGTGGCCGAGGGGCGGGGCCATCGCGTCGCCGTGCGGTCCGGCGACACGACCTACACCTACGACGATCTCCGGCGCCTGTCCAATCGTGCCGGCAATGTCTTCCGCGCGCTCGGCGTCGCGCGCGGCGACCGAGTATTACTGAGGCTGGGCACGAACCTCGACGCGATGCTGGCCTTCCTCGGCGCCGTGAAGATCGGCGCCGTCGCCATGCCCACCTCGCCGCTGCTGCGCGAGACGGAGCTGCGCGCAATCTTGAAGAACAGCGAGGCCACGCTGGCGGTGGTGCGACCGGAGCTTGCCGCGCCGCTGGAGGCGCTGCAGCGCGAGGGCGCGTGGAGCGGCCGGCTCCTGCTCATGGAGGAGGCGAAGGGTTTTGCCAGCCTGCGCGAGCACAGCGACGAGCTGAAGGCCGTCGTGACCGGCGCGGACGAGCCCGCCTTCATGATGTACACGTCGGGCACGACCGGAGAGCCCAAGGGCGTCGTACACGCGCACCGGTGGATCGTCGCCACCGGCGATCCCGTCACTCAGGTGATGCTCGCGCTCGGCCCGGACGACGTGTGCTTCCAGCCTCAGGACTGGTCGTTCATCTACGCGCTCGGGTGCAATTTCCTCTATCCGCTCCTCGCCGGCGCCTCCATCGTGCTGCCCACCGGCCGCTTCGACCCGCAGGAGGCCGTCAAGATGATCGCCGACCACCGCGTCACGGTCTTCTGCGCGGTGCCGACGATTTACCGAATGATGCTGGCGCAGCTCGGGGCGGACGACCGGCCGCGCCTGGCTTCACTGCGATGCGGTGTGTCCGCGGGCGAGCCGCTTCCGGTGGACACGTTCCGCGAGTGGCGCGAGCGCTTCGGGGTGACGATCCACGACGGCCTGGGGCAGACCGAAAGTCACATGTTCATGGGCAATCGGGTGGGGGCGGCCGTCAAGCCCGGCTCGATGGGCCGCCCGCTGCCCGGCTACGACATCGCGGTGCTCGACGACGAGGGCAAGGTGCTGTCCCCCGGCCAGCCCGGCCACCTGGTGATCCGCAACGACCATCCCGGTCTCACGCTCGGTTATCACCGCGATCCGGACCGCTGGGCCGAGGTCAACCGCGACGGCTGGTACTACACCAAGGACTTCGCCTACGTCGACGACGACGGCGACTACTGGTACGTCTCGCGCTCCGACGACCTCATCAAGAGCCGCGCGTACCTGATCTCGCCGAAAGAGGTGGAGTCGGCCCTGATGGAGCACCCCGCGGTGCTCGAAGCCGGCGTCATCGGGACGCCCGACCCCGTGATCGGCCAGAAGATCCACGCCTTCGTCACGCTGAAGGCCGGCGGCGACGGCTCCGTCGCACTCGCGGAGGAGATCAAGGCGCACACCCGGCGCGTGCTCGCGCCGTTCAAGGCGCCCCAGGAGGTCGAGTTCGTCACGGAGCTGCCGAAGACCCTGACGGGCAAGGTGCTGCGGCGCCGGCTGCGCGAGCACGCGGACCGCGCGGGCGGCGAAAGGGAACGCTGAGGATCAAGCGCGGCCGATCCAGCGTGGAGTTAGCCCGGATTATGCGTGAAAGATGAAAGAAGAGAGCCATCGAGCCTCTGAAGTGTGCGAAAAGAGCGTTGACAAGACGACTCATCGCGCAAAACCGAGGAGGCTCGATGGCCACAGCCTGTATAGCGCACAGCGCCCTCCAGGTCCACGGGATTTCCAAGCCGATCATCGCGAAGTTCGACCAGCCGTACGCCAGTTCCGACGGCGGCGCCATTCTGCTCAAGGCGATCGACGATCGGCTGGGGTTGACCTGGCGCTTGGCCAGTGTCATCCACGATCGGCGCCAGCCCGGCAAGGTGGCGCACCCGCTGCGAGATCTGCTGCGGCAGCGCGTCTTCGGACTCGCCTGTGGCTACGCCGACGGCAACGACGCCGCGCGGCTCATCGACGACCCCATCCACAAGCTCTTGCTCGACCGCGATCCGATCGAGGGCGCGGGTTTGGGCTCGCAGCCCACATTGTCGCGGTTCGAAAACGCCGTGGCCCACACCGACCTCTATCGGCTCGGGACGACGTTGGCCGACGCCGTGCTGACCTACCACCGCGAGCGCTTGGGCGAAACCGTCCGGCTCATCACGATCGATCTCGATGCGACCCACGACCCGACCCACGGGCAGCAGGAGTTCGCGCTCTTCAACGGCTACTACGACACGTGGTGTTATCTGCCGCTCATCGCCACGGTGACGTTCAACACCGAGCCCATCCAGCACGTCATCGCCGCGCTGCTGCGCCCGGGCACCGGGGCGGCGACGCGGGGCGTCCGGGGGCTGCTGCGCCGGCTCTTCAGCAAGCTGCGCACGCTCTTTCCGCGTGCGCGGCTGCGCGTGCGCGCCGATGCCGGCTTCGCCGACGCCAAGCTGCTGGCCTTTCTCGACGCGGCCGAGGTGGAGTACGTGCTGGGGCTGGCCGGCAACCGGCGGCTGGACAAGCGGGTGCGGCGCCTGCTCGGCCGGGCGCGCATGCAGGCGCGGAGCACCGGGGACACGGCGACGCTGTACGGCGAGACGCGCTACGCGGCGCGGCGCTGGGTGCGCAAGCGGCGCATCATCATGAAGGCCGAGGTGCTCTGTTATCCCGGCCGGTCGCGCAAGGACAATCCGCGGTTTCTGGTCACGAACCTGCCGCATCGGCCGGCCACGCTGTACACGCGCGTGTACTGCGGCCGCGGCGACATGGAGAACCGGCTCAAAGAACTGCAGCACGGGGTCGCCATGGACCGCACGAGTTGCTCGCGCTTCGCCGCCAACCAGCTCCGGCTGTTGTTCTCCGTCGCGGCCTATGCCCTGTTCCAGACGTTGCCGCAGACCTTCGCGCGCCTCACCGGTCTCGGCGCGGCGCAGGTCTGCACGCTGCGCGAGCGACTCGTGAAGGTGGCGGTGTGGGTCGAACGGTCGGCGCGTCGCATCGTGTTGCACCTGTCTCAAACCTTCCCGTGGCGCGAGCCGTGGGGCGCACTCGCTCAAGCGCTGACGGCCACCTGACCCGGCGGCCGCTGACGACCGTGCTCGCCCGAGGCTGTCGTCTCTCTCCCGCGCTCGTGCAACGCGCATGCGCTCAGCCATCAGAGTCGGCCACCGGTTGCGCGATCGCAGGAACGCCGCCCGGCGCCATCGTTTGGGGCCGTGAACGTTCAATCCCGCGCCCACTGGAGCCGTCTTGGCCTTCGGTGAGTGCGTTCACGAATAGTCCGGCCTAGGAAGGCGCGCTGCCACCTGCGATTGGAACCATGCCCGTGTCATTGGTCGCGCCGAACGCCACGGTCAGCGGCCGGGAGCGAGCGAACGCGAGCCCCCGGTCCGCTGCACTGCGAGGTTCGGCGCGGCCTCGCCGGTTTCAGTTCGGCTCCACCGACCGTAACTTTCATCGCCTCGGTCTCCCGAAGGATCCCCCCCAATAACTATCGGGCGACCGGGACAGGCATGATGGCAAAACCGATCGCAATTCCGAGGGCAAGGACTACAGCAGCCATGATGATCGCAACTGAGATATTCCCCTTCCTGATCTCCTCCCACTCATCGATCGGAGTCAGCCAGTCGAACACCCGTAATAGAATCCCCAGGCCGAGGGCCAGCGATACAGCACCCACAACTCCCCATCCTATTGCAGTCAGATAATCCACCAACACACGCGCCATCCATTTCCCCCTTATACGAACTGATACGTGTCCACAGCCGCCGGGATCACCACTCGCGAAATGAACCGGCCCGCAAGGCACATGCTCACGTGGTAGATCCAGAGGATCTGGCCCCGATGACCGCGGTTCTGGAGGAATCCGACAGGATCCTCGGGAACCCTGTTTTCACGGCTCACTCCGTCGTCTCCGTCGAAGGTCACTCACGATGCGCCGAACGCGCCGGGCGAGCGGCCGGCGCAGCCGGACCGCTCCAGCCGGGAGTTAGACTTAGCGCCGCGGCCGCCAATGTCGTGGATGCCGACGGCCATGCATCACTGCCAAGACAATGATCTCGTCGCCGATCGGCCGGAAGTATACGGCGTACGGGAACCGACGGACGAGCGCCCGCCGCGTGTCGCCTTTCACGGAGGGATATGCTAGCGGATTCCGGAGAATCGCCGTAACCGTTGCTTCGACCGCCGCGGCGAAAATAGCGCCCAGGCCGACACGCTCTCCCTCATACCAGGTTCGCGCATCGAGTAACTCCGCCTCGGCTTGGGGTCGAAATACGAGGCGCCGCGTCAAGCCCCGCTCGCGAGTTTCCGGCGCACCTCTTCCCAGGGGATGGCGCTACCAGGATTCGCGAGATGCTCCTCGACCCGTCTGTCGAGCTCTGCCTCCTGCTCTGGCGTCAGGGCAAACTCCGCCTCACGCTCGGCATCGGTGAGGCTTTCCCAAAGCGCCATCGCAAGTTCTACCCGGTCTTTGGCGGGCAGCTTCAGGAGAGCAGCGAGGGTGTTCGACAACATGCCTGATCCTCCCACGTCGGTCACCGCTCCACAACCTTCCCCGCTGGGTCTAACGCAGCGGTGAGCAGCCGCGCGCGAGCGAATGCGAGCCCGCGGGCTGCTCGCCTGCGAAGTTATGCGTCACTCTGCCTTTCCGCGACGGGTCCGGGCTCTCATCTCAACCGGCGTGCCCGAAGAACGCGTGGCGTGGACGAGGGTTACACATCGGCCACGAGATCGACCTGCGCTTCCTGATTGCCCTCGGGCCACGCTCGACGCCTAGCGGCTGCCGCTCGCGTGCGGCTTCAGGACGCCAAGCGCGAGGCGATGGAATGGCGTGTCGATCTTCGCCGCCTCGCCGAGCCGCACGACGGCGCCGGAGAGCCCCTCGACTTCCAGGGGCCGGCCGTGCTCGAGGTCGAAGGTGAGCGACGCCTTCCAGGTCGGCGACATCCCCATCACGAAGGCGAGCGTCTTGTCCACGTCGGCATCGGTGAGCGCGGCCCCTTCCGCGTTAGCGACGGCGACAACCTCGCGCATCCCCTCCAACGCGAGCCGCCACGTCTCGGCGTGTTCGCGGATGCGCGCGAGCGGTAGCCGTGTCATCGCGCTGAGCGCGGCCATGGGCGCCATCAACAGGAGCTTGCGCCAAAGCTCAAGGCGGATGTCGGCGCTGAGCTTCGTCTCGACGCCACCCGCGTTCGCGAGCGCCACGAATCGCTCGAGCTGCGCGCTCGCACGTCCGTCCAACGCGCCCACGGTGAAGGAGTTCAGCGCGTTGTGCTTGACCACCCCGGGACCGGCGAGCTCGGCATTGATCATGACCACGCTGCCCACGACGCGGCGCTCACCGTAGCGGCGGGCGACGATAGCCGGGGCCTCGACGCCGTTCTGGACGCAGACGATGATTGTGTCGTCGCGAAGCATCGGCGCGATCGCGACGACGGCAGCCTCGATGTCGTAGAGCTTCGTTCCCAAGAGTACCCCGTCGACCGGACCGACCGTGGAGGGATCGTTGGTCGCCGACACCGGCGTGAGGTGGACATCGCCGAGCGGGCTTGACACGCGCAGCCCCGTTGCTCGCATCGCCGCAAGATGCGCTCCGCGCGCGACAAAGGTGACTGTCGCCCCGGCGATTGCCAGCCTCGCGCCGATGTGCCCGCCCAGCGCGCCCGTTCCCATGACGGCGATCCTCATGACGTGTCACCCCTTCAGCTGGCGGTCTGGTTCAGCGCGTCGAGCTCCTCGTGGAAATGACGCGTCATGGTCAGCCGAACCTACCCGTGATGTAGTCCCATGTACTCTTGTCGCGCCCAGGAGACACAAGGCCCTTCTCAGGCTCAATAGCGCCCCTGCCGGTGGTCGGTCAGGCAGCATCGGCGGGGCCCGCGAGTCCGCCTTGCGAACAGCTCCCCCTCCTATCCTGAGCGAGCGCTGACACAACATCATGACGTATGACGTCGCGCTCAGCGGCCGGAGCGCGAGCAACGCGAGCGCCCGGTCCGCTGCAGCGGGCGGTTCGGCGATCTCGGTCTCACGTGATCATCTCAGCTTCCCGAGCTTCCTGCTCGAGCGAGTCGAGCCGTCGCAGAGCGAGAACTTGTTAGAATGAACGGCTCGGTTTATGCGAGAGTGACCGTGCCGCCTTGTACCAAAAGCAATGGGTGAGAATCAGGAATCGAGCAAGGTCAGCCTCCGCCACGAGCGCAGCACATGATATTTGTTCGCCACCGAAAGCTCGATCGTGAGATCACTGAGGGCACGAGCCTGACACGACAGGAACCACCCGCATTTCTTCTCCTCCTCGAGGAGAACGGCGGCGGAACAGCGCCCGTGTGCGATCTGGCCGGAGGTCAGACGCATCTTGCACGTGCCACAGCCGCCACCGCGGCAGCCGAACATGACGCTCGCCCCTGATCTAAGGATAGCGGCCAGCACGGTCTCCTCGGGGCCACATGCGACGGTGCCGCCAACTGGCCTTAGTGTGATCGTGTACAACCCCGCCTCACCGTTGCGCTGCAGGGTCCCAGGTCCACCACCACACGCGACGGCCTACGTGTAGACGCTCAAGAACGTCTCGTTCAGTTCCTGTGAATAGTAAAAGACGGCTGGTCCGATCTGGTCCTGGGTCCACCGGATGGCTCGGGAGTCCGGATCCATCTGATAAGCCGTGTACCCCCCGAATGTCTCGAGGCGGTTGCCGGACGGATCGAAGAAATAAATCGTCGTTCCGCGCGTGATCCCGTGGCGTCCTGGTCCGTAGTCGATTCGAGCTTTGTGCATGGCCAAGATGTCTGCCGCCCTGAACAGCGCGTCCGCAGAGTCCACGACAAATGCCGCGTGGTGAAAGCCCCCAGGCTTGCCCGGCACAATGGCAATGTCATGCGGCGCGGGCCGCTGCCACAGCCAGGCCGCGATGATCGTGCCATCGGGGGCAACGAGCATCTCGCTCAAGCGAAACTCGAGCACGGTCTGAAAAAACTCGATTGCCTTCCCTGGCTCGGGAGCAGTTACCAGGGTGTGGTCCAGCCTGGGCGGCGCGATGCCGCGCAGTCCCTCGGGCCATGGGCCGGGATTCACGGTCGGCAGAACGTTGCCCGTATAGTCCATCTCGTTGTACAGCTCCACCGTGTGGCCAGACGGCGCCGTGAACCGGAGGGCCCGCCCCCGCCGGTAGTCCTCAGGGATGGTGTCGTACTTGATTCCGAAGTCCTTCAACCGCTTCTCGTAGTAGTCGAGATCTTCCGGGTCCACCGTGCGAAATGCCATCCGGACCATCCCCGCGCGATCGGACTCTGTGAGCGCGAAGGAGTACGCGTGCCGCTCATCCCAGCCTTTCAGGTACGCGGTCTTGCCCTCCCGCGCCGTGAGCTGCAGCCCCAGCACATTCAGGTAGTAGTCGAGATCGCGATCCAGATCGAGACTGCGGATCTCTACCAGTCCCAGGCGCGAAATTCTGTAGGGCATGATGATCCTCCTTCGCTGGGATTCCCGATGTGCACTGATGTCACCGCCGGTCGATCTCGTAGGTCAACTCATTTCCCCTTCCCGCGGGGCCGTACTATGCGCGCCACTGAGCGGGCCGTCAATGGCCTTGCCGGTTCCTCGGACCATCCGTCGGGCCTGATTTCCGCAGAGTCGCCGAACCGCTCGCGCTCAGCGGCCGGCGCAGCCGGGCCGCTGGAGCGGGATGTTGGGCAGCTCATCTTGCACGAAGCACGAGCCAGATCAACGCAAAGAGACGGTGGAACAAGTAGTCTACGTGGTCGTTCCGCTGGAGCGGCACCTGGCTGGTCTCTGAGTGCCGTATCTGAAAGCGGTTTCCGACGTCTGTGAGAGCCTTGGCCTCCTGCTCCAGAACTTCACGGAAGTTCGGTTCGTCCGCTGTCTTATCAAGCAAGGCCTTCGCCGACGCCCGCTTGTCAGGTCCCGGTTCGAGCGTCTTCACGCGCTCCCACCCGTCCCACAGCTTCTCGATTGCCTCGCGTCTCACACTTGAGTCGGGACTCAGGAACTTGGCACGGGCGGATTCGAGAAGTTCATCGAGTGCTGCGTCGCCGGTCCGGAAGGCTTGAGCGGCGAGAACCTCATGTAGCACCGGAGCAGCAAGCCGGAGAATCTGCCCGTTGTCCTTGAGTTCATACGCGAGTTGATTTCTCGCGAAGATTCGATTGACGGCCGCGCGGAAGTCGGCCTGGCCCTGCGCGCGGTCGAAGGAGAGATGTTGGTGGCCGAAGAAGCTGTGAAACGATGTGGGGACTATTTCTGCCACGTGCTCATGGCAGAACTCGAGCAGGTCGAGGATGGCAAGCGTGGGAGGACAGGGTTCGACGTCGAGGGGCCAGTCGAGGTCGGGTATCTCAGCTCGCACCGCCAGCCCGAACGCACGGGCGTCGGTTCCCGTGGTGCCTCGACCGTCGGGACACTCCTCTGGATAGTCGACGCCGAAGGCACCGTTGGAGATGCGGCTCTGGATCAAAGCCACAATCCCACCCCAGGCAGCTGGTGTGACTTCCGGCATTGTCCGCGGCCGAGGCCCGCGTTCGCGGTCACTGAAATACTGGTCTGGCACTCGCCATCAACTCCTGTCTGCCCAACGCCCACGATAACCTGCGGCGGCTGAGCGACGCGAAGCTGACGTCAGGTTCATCGTGATGTTATGCCGACGGCTATGCGCGAACGTCCACCCTCAGTCTCGGTCCGGGCCAAGGTTCATACACGCGCGGTCGCGACGTTGACCTCCTGTGGTACGGCTAGGCCATATCCGTCGACGTAAGCACGGGTCGCTTCCTTCATGTGGGCAACCAACGCGGCGCGGGCTTCTTCGCCGGCCGCCGCTACAATCTGACCCGCTGGTACCCCAGACAGGTGTCTGAGCAAGAACTCCTCGGGCGGCGGGAGGCGAAGCGTCATGCGGACGTGGTGGATGACGACGTCGCGACAGCCCACGTCCTCGAGAAGACGGCGGAGCTCTGCGGCGTCGCCGAGGGAGAACGCGGCAGCGCTAGCGGTCGCCGCCTCGGCGCTCATGTAGCGCGCTAGCCCCTCGCGTTGCGCCACGAAGTATGGAGAGGGTCCGGTCCAGACGCTCAGCGCAACGCGGCCCGTCGGCGTCAGGACTCGGCGCATCTCGGCGAGTGCCTTCGGTCGATCCGGGAAGAACTGCAATCCCTGTTGGCAGAGCGCGACGTCGAACGCGGCGTCGGCGGCGGGTAGTGCGAGTGCACTGCCTTGCCGCCAGTCGATCGTTAGACCGGGCGGCAGCGGGAGCCGCCGGGCGACCGCAAGCATGCTCTCGTTGAGATCCAGGCCGGTGACAGTGCCACCAGGCGCCACCCGTCGCGCCGCGAGTCGCGAGACGACGCCGGTGCCGCAAGCGATATCAAGCACACGCTCACCAGATCGTAACTGTGCCAGGTCCAGTAGACCCGGCACCCACGGCCCTACCACAAACGGCACTGCCCACCGCTCGTACCGCTCAGCGGCGTCACCCTGCAATTGGAACCTGGTGAGCTTGTGCGCGTCACTTTCGGCGTCGTGAGCAGCGGTCATTGGTTTTTTCTCCGTAGCCGCCCAAATCCCTGATCGCTTCGGACTACGAACCGCTATTCCGCATAACTAGAATTCGGCTGCTGGATAGGCTGACCTGTGTAAACAGCAGCTCCTGCGAGTTTCTGCAGCCTAATCCGACGTGGAGTTGACCTGTCGTTTTGATCATCCGGCTTGTGCGTACAGCTGCTTGCGTGCGGTTGGAGCGGTCTCGGCGGTTGGAGATAGGCTGCGCGGTCCTGCCGCGTATCCCGTTGCATCTGCCCTGGGAAGCCGTCCGTAGCCATCGAGCCTCCTCGACGCCGTGTGTGAAAGCGTCCCAACACCGCTTTTCTCGCACACTTGACAGGACTCGGTGGCTGCTTTCTTTCATGTTTCGTGCATGATCCGGGCGAGGAGCCCGTGCGAATTGACACTCTCCGAGGCGCCGGGGTAGTGTTACCGCCACTCGTCGGCCGCTCGTCACATGCGGAGGTGAAGACTGCGCTTCGGGTTGATCGGCTACGGCGCGTGGGGCAAGCATCACGCCGCCGCCATCCGTGAGGCGCCGGGGCTGACGCTGGCCGGTGTCGCCTGCGGCGGCGAGGCGAGCGCGGCCGCCGCGCGGCAGGCGCTGCCCGGCGTGCCCGTGTACCGTGACTACCGCGAGCTGCTGCGCGATCCGTCCATCGACGCCGTCGACATCGTCACGCCCAACCACCTGCACGGCGAGATGGGCGTGGCCGCGCTGGAGGCGGGCAAGGACGTGCTGCTCGAAAAGCCGATGGCGATCACGGTCGCCGAGTGCGACCGACTCCTCGACGCCGCCGAGCGCTCCCGGCGTGTTCTCAGTATCGGCCACGAGCTCCGCGTGTCCACGCAGTGGGCGCTCATCAAGCGGATGCTGGACGCGGGCGAGATCGGCGCTCCGCTGTACGCGCTCGTGTCGCTCTTTCGCTTTCCCTACCGGCCGGGGGCGGGAGGATGGCGCTACGCGGCGGACCGCGTGGGCTCGTGGATCCTCGAGGAGCCGGTGCACTTCTTCGACTTTGTCATGTGGTACTTCGAACCGCTCGGCGATCCCATCTCGGTCCTCGCTGTCGGCAACAGCAAGGGGCGCGCGGACGGGATGTACGACGACTTCTCGACCATCGTGCGCTTCCCGCGCGGCGTGTACGCGGTCATCACGCAGACGCTGGCGGGGTTCGAGCACCATCACGTGGTGGAGATCGTCGGCACCGAGGGCGCTCTCCGCACGTGGTGGTCGGCCGCGGACGCGCGCACGCTCGAGCCCACCCACGAGCTGAAGGTCCAGCGCCGCGGGGCCGCCGCGTGCGAGACGGTGAAGCTGGCGCCGTCGGGTGAGCTGTTCGAGCTGGCAGAGGAGCTCAGGCAGACGGCGGCGGCGTTTCGCGAGCGGCGCGCCCTCGTGTCGGGGGTGGAGGCGCGCAAGCGGATCGTCGTGTGCCTGGAGGCGGAGCGCTCGCTGCGCGAAGGCCGCGAGCTGAGCTTGCAGTTCTGAGACGCGATGAAGGAGGCCTACGGCCATGCGTAAGACAGTGACGCTGCTCGTGCTCGGGATGCTCGCGCTCGGCCTGCTGTCGGGGCCGGTGGCGGCGCAGCA
>JBKKCN010000477.1:0-13420 GCA_046712525.1 Candidatus Rokuibacteriota bacterium | reverse complement strand
AGGCTAACACGATGCCGACCTTTTCCCTTGAGGCCGCCGGCCGCGTGTGCGATGACAGTGCCGCCGATGCGACAACATCCGTTCATCGCCCTCCTGGCCCTCGCCCTGACGCTCATCGTCCCGTGCGTGCCGTGGTCCGACGCGCCGAGTGCCCAGCCGCCACGCGCGGCGATCAGCCGAAGCGGCGTGCTCGACGGTGCGGACTACCGCATCGAGGTGCCCGAGAACTGGCGTGGCGGACTCGTCGTGTACGCGCACGGGATCCAGCGCGGTCCGGGCACGGGCACCCTCGTTCCACCGCCGATCGCCGGCCACATTCTCCGCCACGGTCACGCGTGGATCGCGTCCGGTTATCGCGCGCGCGAGTATCAGCCCCACCTGTTCATCGAGGATCTCGTCGCCCTGCGCGAGCTCTTCCTGAAAGACATCGGCCAGCCCCGCTGGATCATCATCTACGGCCAGTCGATGGGCGGCCACATCGTCGTCGCGTCACTGGAGCTGCGGCCGGGTCTCTACCAGGGCGGGCTCGCGGAATGCGGGCTCGTCGACGGTATCGGCATCGCGGACTACCTCATGGCGTACACGGCCGCCGCCGAATTCATCGCGGGCGTGCCGTTCTTCGATGCGCCCCACCGGCAGGCGTTCGCACGTCTCCTCAACGAGGGGGTCGTGCCCGCCCTCGGCATGCCGGGCTCGTATACCGCGCGCGGACGCCAGTTCGACAGCGTGGTGAAGTACTTGATGGGCGCCGACCAGGCCGGCAACGACCTGCCGCTGCGCCTGCAGGGGCTGCAGCACCGCTATTTCCTGAACATGATGTACCGCCCTGCTGATCTCGAAAAGGACCCGAATCCCGGCCTCCGCGCGGCGAGCACGGTCCACATCCGGTATCGGATCGATCCCGGCCTCGGTCTCACGGAGGACGAGCTGAACGCGCGCGTCCGGCGCGTGCATCCGGTGAAGGACGCGCGCTCACCGGCCGCGAACCCCGTATATGCGGAACGGACGGGCAGGATCACGGTGCCGCTCCTCACGCTGCACGAGACCGGCGATGCGTGGGTTCCACTCAGCCTGGAACAGGCGTACCGGCGCCGCACGATTGCTGCCGGCACTGACCATCTGCTCGCGCAGCGCGTGATGCGCGCGCCGAGTCACTGCGGCTTCTACGGTGAGACGCGCGAGCAGGCGTTCGACGATCTCGTGGCGTGGATCGAGCGCGGCGTCAAGCCGGAAGGCGAGGACGTGCTCGCGCATGACCTGTCACGCATCGGGCTGAAGTGGACGCCCGTGCTATACGCAGAAGATCCGCTCGCCCCGCGACGGTGAGCCGTGGGAGACGATCACGGCATGGGCAGAGGAGCGCAGCGCGCGCGGTATGCTGGCGGCGTGCGACTCGCGTGGCTCGCCGTCGTCCTCGTGCTCACCGCGTGCGCGCCCGCCCTGCGGACGGACACCCGTGCGTGGCAGGCTCCGCTGGGCCGCGACCATCCACTCACCGGCCGCGTGTGGGACGTGGCCGCCGCACGCTTCATCGACGCGGGCACGCTGCCACCGCGTCTGGCCCGCGCGAGCTTCGTGCTGCTCGGGGAAAAGCACGACAACCCCGACCACCACCGGCTGCAGGCTTCGCTCGTACGCGCGCTCACGGCTGCGGGTCGCCGCCCCGCCGTCGCCTTCGAGATGCTCGACACGGCCCAGGCCCCCGCCCTCGCGCGTCACCTCGCCGCATCGCCCCGCGACGCCGCCGGAGTCGGCGACGCCGTGGGCTGGAAGGACTCCGGCTGGCCACGCTGGCCGCTCTACGAGCCCATCGCCCAGGCCGCGCTCGACGCCGGCCTGCCCATCCTCGCCGCCAACCTGCCTTCGACGATCATTTCAGCCGTCGCGCGCGGCAACGCATCGGCATTGCCAACCTCGCTCGTCACGACCCACGAGTTGGATCGCCCCCTGCCGAGCCAGGCGCAGGCCGACATGGCTGTCGAAATTCGCGATGCCCACTGCGGCCACGCCAACGAACGAATGGTCGCGAACATGATCAGCGCCCAACGCGCCCGCGACGCGCACATGGCCGAGACATTGCTGACCGCCCCCGGCGACGGCGCCATCCTCATCGCCGGCAGCGGCCACGTCCGCCAAGACCGCGGCGTGCCGATATACATACGCGCGCGCCAACCTACCGCCACCATCGCCACCGTTGCCTTCGTCGAAGTCCAGCCGAACGCGACGAACCCCGACGTCTACGCGGCGCGCTTCGGCGCCACGTCTCTCCCTTTCGACTACGTCTGGTTCACCCCGAGGATGGACGACAACGACCCCTGCGAAACATTCCGCCGCTCGCTCGAACGCCTGCGTCACTAGGACAACCAGGCGTTATCCCATCAGGGATTTCTGTATTAGGGAACGACGACCGCGTCGGCGAATGATCGCCGCCGCCAGCGGATGCAGCCTGAGATTTCCGCTTGACAGCTCGGCCCAATGACAATGGCCGCGTGTCGGCGGTGCTTAGCAGATAGCCGCTCAGCGGTCCGCACGGACGGCGATGGCGCCGGAACGTGACCCGACTCAAAGAAATCATCTCTGCTCCCGGAATCTCGGTTTCTGGCGGCTCGCAGGTGGCTCCGAAAACCGGGTGTAGATTCGCCCCAGCACAAGGGGGCCTCGCGATGGAAATCCACTCGCCAAACATCTTCGCCGCCCCGGAACGTATCGCGGAGCTCGACCGGCTGGGCGACGCGATCGCCGAGCTGTCGGCACACCTCGACGCGGCCACGGCGCGCCTCCTCGACCTCATCCGCGAGTTCGACGCCCGCCACGGCTGGGCCAATGGATTTCGCTCCTGCGCTGCCTGGCTGAGCTGGCGCGTGGGCCTGGACCTGGGCGCAGCGCGGGAGAAGGTGCGCGTGGCGCACGCCCTCGGAGCGCTGCCGCGCCTGGCGCGTGCGCTCGCCAACGGAGAGCTCTCGTACTCGAAGGTCCGTGCCCTGACCCGAGTGGCCACACCGGAGACCGAAGAGCGCCTGCTCGCGGTAGGGCGCGCCGGCACGGCGGAGCACGTCGAGCGCATCGTGCGAGGCTGGCGGCGTGTGGATCGGATTGCGGAGATGCAGGAGAGCGCGCGGCAGCACAAGAGCCGCGCCATTCACGTGTATCCGGACGAAGACGGCATGGTCGTGGTCCGCGGGCGCCTGACGGCGGAAGTGGGGGCGCTGCTCCTGCGGGCGCTCGCGGCTGGCCGCGAGAAGCTGGACCAACCGGGCCAGGGTGACGGCGCTCCCACTCCAACGATGGCGCAGCAGCAGGCGGACGCGCTGGCCCTACTCGCGGAAACGGCGTTGCACCATGAGCTCGACCCCGGCGCGTCGGGAGAGCGGTACCAAGTGGTGGTCCACGTCGACGCGGCGGTGCTCGCCGATCCGGATCAGCCGGGCCAATCCGTGCTCGAAGACGGGGCGCACGTTTCCGCAGAAACGTCTCGGCGCCTGGCGTGCGACGCGAGCAGGGTGGTGATGCGGCACGACCACGACGGGCGTGTGGTGGAGATTGGAGCCCGGACGCGGACGATTCCGCCGGCGTTGCGGCGAGCGCTCCATCATCGAGACCACGGTTGCCGCTTCCCGGGCTGTGGGCTTCCGTTCGGCCAGGGACATCACCTCCGCCATTGGGCTCAAGGTGGCCCCACCACGCTCTCAAACCTCGCCATGCTCTGTCGCCGGCATCACCGCGCGGTTCACGAGGAGGGTTTCCAGGTCGATCGACAGCCTGACGGCGCGCTCCAATTCCGGCGGCCGGACGGCCGGCCCTTACCCGACGTGCCGCCTCCATCCCCGGTGCCGGCGGATCCTGTGCACGCCCTGCGTGAGGGGCACGTTGCGCAGGGCCTGCGACTCCACGCACGCACGGCGTGCCCGGGCTGGGCCGGCGAGCGCCTGGACGTGGGGTGGGCGATCGACGTCTTGCATCCGCTGGCCGTCAGCCGATCGCCGATCCGTCCGTGACGCCACGCCGGAAAACGAACGCACACTGCCAGGGCGACTGGTCTTGACGGTACGCAGCCCCGCCGTTACGCTTGCCGCACCATCCCCGATCGTCCGGCTCTGTCGCGCCGCGAACGACCGCCGACAGGGCTAGCAGGAGTGCCAACGGATGAAACGGCCGTTTTTGGCGTCCCGACGGACTTTCACTCGATACGTCGGGTCCACTCTCGCTGGTGCCCTGTTCGCGCCGCGTGCCTTCGCACAAACGTCCGTTCGCATCCACCGAATCGGGATTCTTTCGGACTTTGGTGAGCCCACGCCGCAAACGGTCCTGTATCATCCGTTTTGGGCTGCGCTGAATGAGTTGGGCTATGTTGAAGGCAAGAACATCGCAATCGTCGCACGGTATGGCGCCAAGGGTCAGATCGAGCGCCTTCGCGAAATGGTCAGAGAGCTCCTCGATGCGAAGGTCGACATCATTGCCGTTTACGGGGGAGATGTGGCGATCCGGGCGGCGCGCGATGCCACCACGACAATCCCCATCGTGATGGTGTTCGGTCGGGACCCCGTCGGTGTTGGTTTCGCAGCGTCGCTGGCACGTCCCGGCGGGAACATCACGGGTGTCACGATCGACGTCGATCCTCAGGAGAATTCAAAACGCATGCAGTTGCTGAAGGAAGCAGTGCCTTCGATGAAGACCGTCATGTTCATCGCCGAGGCAGCGTGGGGCGACTTCGGCGACAGCGATCCGTATGTCGTGGCCATGAAGACCAGCGCGCGCTCTCTGGGTGTCGTCGTGACGAAGGTCATCGTGCTCACTGCGGCCGCTGACGTTCCCGCCGCTCTCGACACCGTGCGAAACGCCCGTCCGCACGCCCTGATGATCGCCAACGGACCAGCCTTGAATGCTCACGCCACCCGAGTCCACGATTTCCTTCACGATGAGAGGCTGCCGGCGCTTGTCATGTCGCGCACTTGGATCAACCGTGGCGTCCTGATGACCTACGGACCCTACGGTGCGGACCTCCAGCGCCAGGCCGCCGAATACGTCGCTCGGATCTTGAAGGGTGCGAATCCGGCGGTGATGCCGATCGCACGGCCGAGGAAACAGGAGCTCGTGCTCAACCGCCGGACGGCCACGGCACTTGGACTGACGTTTCCTGCCAGCCTCATTCTGAGTGCGGACGAAGTGATCGAGTGACGCGGTCTATGTGAGCCCTTGGGACGACGCTACTTGCGGCAGGCGCGGAACTTGGCGTAGTCGCCGGAAGCGGAAGAGCTCGTGTCGTCGGAGTCGGTGAGGACCGCGATGCCCGCCGGCTTCGGCGTGCCCGATTCGGCGAACCGCTTGCGATAGTCCGCGAGCACGTTCACGCGCTCCTCGGTCCACTTGTTTACACCCGCCGTCCCGCTCCGCAGCACGCGCACCTGGGTGAGATCGCTGTTGGACGTCAGCTGCGTCCCCGCCGGCACGCGCTCACTCCAGATGTACTTCAGGGCCTTGGGCCCACGAATTTGCGAGTGCGGCACCAGCATGTAGACGGCGAGCACGCTGTCGTTCTTGCCGGCCTTCTCGTCGGCCCCCTTCGGAAACTCGCGCGGGCGCCAGGACCACGCCAGCACGGGGTACGTGCCGAGATCCCACGAGTCGATCTCCCGCGCCGCCTGGATGCCGACGCCGCGGGACACGGCGCGCAGGAAGCGCAGCCCGCCCTCCTCGTGCACGCTGTAGACCTCCGTGCCCTCGTCCTTGCGCGGCTTCCAGCCTGACGGGAACTGTCCGACGGTGTCCTTCGAAAAATCGTCGAGCGTGATGCAGTCGTTCTGCGCCGCAGGCAGGGTGGGCGCCACCACCACGAGGGCGACGGCGAGGAGCAGCAGCGCGAGCAGGCGTCGCATGCGCCGGCAGGGGTGCAAGCGCAGGGCCATCAGTGGCCGCGTCGCCACCAATGGTGCACGAGGTTGTCGACGACCTCGCCGAGCTGGCCGATGGTGCGGCACTCGCGGACGAGGTCGCACGCGGGCGCGTACACCGGCATCACGCTGTCGCCGATGCCCCAGCCCCACTGGCCTTCCGGGTTGAGCCAGATGATGCCCTTCACGCGCTCGCGGATCATGCGCAGCGCCCATGCCTGCGGGTCGTTGTAGTTGTTGCGGGCGTCGCCGAGAATCATGATGGTCGTCTTGCGGTCGAGCGATTCCAGCTCGGTGTTGGCGAAGCGGCTGAAGGCGTAGCCGAAGTCCGATCGGCAGTGATAGTCGATGGGCGCGCCCTTCAGGGCCCATTCGATGGCGCGCTCCACGGGGTTGGCGTTGAACGCCTGCGTCACTTCCGCGATCTCCGACACGAACGCGTAGGAGCGCACGCGGCTGAAGCACTCCTGAAGGCTCCACACGAGCTGCAGCATGAAGCGCGAGGCGTTACGCACCGAGTCCGAGACGTCGCAGATGGTAATGAGCTTCGGCTTCTCGCGGTGGCGCCGCTTGAGGAAGAGCTCCATGGGAATGCCGCCGTACTGCAGGCTCTTGCGAATGGTCCGCCGCGAGTCGATGCGCCCCTTCTGCTCCACGCGCTGGCGCAGCGCGAGCGCGTCCTTGATCCGCCGCGCCAGGCGCGCCACCACCGTGCGCATCTGCGCCACCTCGTCCGGCGTGAGCGCGAAGAGCGGCTTGTCGGCGAGCACCTCGCGTGTCAGCTTCTCGCCCTGGCGATAGGCACGCCGCTCCAGCTCGCGCTCCACGTGCTGGCGGATCATGCGGTTGAAAGCCTCCAGGCGCAGCTCCAGGTAGTTGCGGACGCGCGCGAGCTGTCCGGGGTCCAGGCCCTTGGCTTCGAGGAGCTGCATGATGCGCTCGATATCGCGCTCGATCATCGACCAGTCGAAGCGGTCGGAGATCTTGCGCGAGAAGTAGCCCACCTGGAGGAAGTACATGAGCCGCTCGAGGCCGGCGTTCTGACCGCCGGAGCGGATAGCCATCTCCATCTCGCTGCCCTGCCCGCGCATGAGGAGCTCGGTGAGGTCGTCCAGCTCCATGTCCTCGTCACCAAGCATGCGGTCGAGCAGCTCCTTCACCTTCGGGTCTTCCGGCCCCAGCGCCTTCTGCAACCCCTCGCCCAGGGCTTCGAGGTCGAGGAAGTACAGGTTGAAGAGGCGGTCGAAGGTGGGCAGGTCGCGCGATTCCTTCACGAGCGTGGCCGCGAGCGTCGACTTGAAGGTCTCGCGGTCGCTCAGACCCACCACGGCGCTCGCGGAGAGGGCGTCCAGCGCCTCCGAGGGCGAGATGCGGATCTCCGCGCGCCGCAAATCACCGATGAACTCGAGGATCCGCTGGTCCATCTAGGGGGTCGCGAGAACTTTGTCGAGGGCGCCCTTGACGCGCTCGAGGTCTTTTTCGTACTTCACGAGCATCGTGAGCGTGGACTCCACCAGCACGGGGTCCAGCTCCTTGGCGTTGAGGATGACGAGCGAGCGCGCCCAGTCCAGGGACTCCGACACCGAGGGCGGCTTGCGAAGATCGAGGGCGCGGATCTTCTGCACGGCGGCCACCACCGCCTGCGCGAGGCGCTCGGGGATCTCGGGCACCTTGAGGCGGATGATCGCCAGCTCGTCCGCGGGCGCGGGGAAGTCGATGAAGAGGTGCAGGCAACGCCGCTTGAGACCGTCCGACAGCTCGCGAGCGTTGTTCGAGGTGAGCACGACGAGCGGGATGTGCCTGGCCTTGATGGTTCCCAGCTCGGGTACGGAGACCTGGAAGTCGGAGAGGACCTCGAGCAGGAAGGCCTCGAACTCCGGCTCCGCCTTGTCGATCTCGTCGATGAGCAGCGTCACGGGCGCGTCGGCCTGGATGGCCGACAGCAGCGGCCGCGGGGCCAGGAATCGGTAGGAGAAGAAGGCATCGTCCTGGCCGGAGATCTTGGCCACCGCATCCGGCAGCGAGGGCGCGTCCGCGATCAGCTCGCCGATGCGCTCGCGCAGCAGCTGCGTGTAGAGGAGCTGCTTGGCGTACTTCCACTCGTAGAGGGCCTTGCTCTCGTCGAGTCCTTCGTAGCACTGCAGCCGGATGAGCGGGCGCGAGGTGATCTCGGCAAGCGTCTTGGCGAGCTCCGTCTTGCCCACGCCCGCCGGCCCTTCGACGAGCACCGGACGGCCCATGCGCGCAGCCAGGTACACGACCGTCGCGATGCGGCGATTGGCGATGTAGCGCGCGTCCCTGAACCGCTGCTGCACGTCCTCCACAGAATCGAACATGTCGGCTCCCTGTCGTCGGATTGACTGACTGAACTGCGGTTCATTGTAGCGCAGCCTCGGGGGATCACCGCCCGCGCATGCCGCCCCCGCGCAGAATCTTGTCCCGCACCTCCTCGGCGGCGTCCGGCGGCTTCATCGGCGCGCGCTCCGCCGCCCTGTCCCGCGGCGGGTCGCTCGCGGCCGGCGCGAGAGTGGCCGGCCTCGGCTTCAGCTCGGGCCAGGTGGCGAGGACGTCCTGCGCGATCAACACGGGCTCCACGCCCGCCTCCTCCGCGATCTGGGCCCACGTGGCGCCCGAGCGTCGTGCCGCCACCACCTTGTCGACGGGATGGCCGCCGCGCGTGGCGATGCGGTGGGCGATGTAGAGATCGCCCCATCCCAACCGGCTCGACACCCGCTCCGCGCGCACCGTGTCGGGCGTCGTCGAGAGCGCCTTCGCGATGCGATCGACCGCCGCCCGCTCGGCCTGCGGGGTGGTGGCCGTGCCCTCCACGCCGGCCGCCAGCGTGTCGAGCTCGGGGTCGGCGTGGACGGATGCCGTCGTGGCCAACACGAGGACCACGATCGCGAGCGCATTTCGGATCATCGGCTGCCCCCCTGGAACCGCGGCTACCATCGGCGCCCGGGCGAGTATGCCGCGCGCGTGCGCTCTGTACAATGCTCGCCATGAGTGACGATCACGACACGCGGCGGTACCATCGCCGGCGGCTGCTGGTCGGTGGCGCCCGCTTCGCCCTCGGCGTCGCGTTCCTCGTGGCCCTGCTGCTCACGGGCGCCGCGCACGTGCTGGCGCAGGCGGCCGCGGGCGTCAGCACGGTGGCCGCGGTCCAGGTGGCGATCGTCGCCCTCGCCCTCGGCGCCGCGCGGGGCCTGCTCGATTTCCCCCTCGCGTACATGGCCGGCTTCGTGCTGCCGCGCCGTCACGGCCTGCTCCATCAGCCGCTGGGCGCCTGGCTCGGCGACCGCGCGAAAGCTTCCGCGCTCGGCGGGGTGCTCGCGCTCGCGGGCGTGGAGGTCGTGTATGCGCTCATGCGCGTCACCGAGTGGTGGTGGCTCGCGGCGTCGGCGATCTTCTTCGCGGTCTTCGTCGTGGGCGCCACCGTCCTGCCCGTGTGGGTGACGCCCCTCTTCTACCGGCTCACGCCGCTCACCGACGAGGACCTGCGCGCGCGGCTGGTGGTGCTGGCGGAGCGCGCGGGCATCCGGGCACTCGGCGTGTGGGTGGCCGATCAATCGCGCAAGAGCCGTACCGCCAACGCCGCCCTCGTCGGCCTCGGCCGCACGCGGCGGATCATCCTCTTCGACACCATGATCGCGACCTTCACGCCGCGGGAGATCGAGGCCGTGCTCGCGCACGAGCTGGGCCACCACGTCCACGGCGACGTCCGGCGCGGTCTGCTCGTGCAGGCCGCGCTCACCGTGCTCACCTTCTGGATCGCCGCCTACGCGATGGCGTGGGGTGTCCGGCTCTGGGGCCTGTCGGAAGTCGCCGACCCCGCGGGATTGCCGTGGCTCGCGCTGGTGACGCTCGCCGTGGGCGCCGTCACGCTGCCGCTCGGGAACACGTTCTCCCGCTTCGTCGCGCGGCAGGCCGACGCGTGGGCACTGGCGACCACGCGCGATCCCGAGGCATTCGTGGGCGCCATGGAGCGGCTCGGCACCCTGAACCTCGCGGAGCGACGCCCGTCCCGGTGGAAGGAGATCGTCCTATACTCGCATCCCGCGCTCGACCGCCGCATCGCCCGCGCGAGAGGAGAGATGGCATGAACGCTCGCCGCACCCTGCGCAGCCTGGTGGAAAAGAAAAACGGTCTCGTCGTGCCCGGCGCCTACGACGGCATCTCGGCCCGGCTCGTCGAGCGCGCCGGCTTTCCCGTCGTGTACATGACCGGCTACGGAACGTCGGCCTCGCGCCTGGGCCTGCCCGACCTCGGGTTCGCGGGCCTCGCGGAGATGGCCGACCACGCGCGCAACATGGCGGCCGCCGTCACCGTGCCGCTCATCGCGGATGCCGATACCGGTTACGGAAACGCGCTCAGCGTGCGGCGCACCGTGCAGGCCTACGAGGCGGCGGGGGTGGCGGGACTGCACATCGAAGACCAGGTGGCGCCCAAGCGCTGCGGCCATCTCTCCGGCCACCAGGTGATCCCGCGCGGCGAGTTCGCGGGCAAGATCCGCGCGGCGGCGGAGGCGCGTCGCGACCGCGACTTCCTCATCATCGCGCGCACGGACGCCATCTCTGCGGTGGACTTCGACGAGGCATTGCGGCGGGGTGAAGCGGCCCTGAAGGCCGGCGCCGACATGCTCTTCATCGAGGCGCCGCGCGACGAGGCGCAGGTGGAGCGCGTGGCCAAGGCCTTCGACGCGCCCCTGCTCTACAACTACGCGCCCGGCGGCCGGTCGCCCCTGCTGCCCTTCGCACGGCTCCGCGAGCTGCGCTATGCGGTCATCCTGCTGCCGGTGGACACGCTGCTGGTGGGTGTGCGCGCCATCGCCGATTTCCTGGGCGAGGTCAAGAAGCGCGACGACGTGACGTCGCTCGGTGAGCGCTACATGCCCTTCGCGGAGTTCAACCAGCTCATCGGGGCCATGGCGATGATGGAAGCGGCGGACCGCTACCGGGACGAGTGAACCCGCGCGCGGCCGCGCGACAAGCGATGGAGTAGAATGCCCCGGGCCGTGGCCCGGAGACGCGACGAACGCTCACGAATGCGGAGGGGATGATCATGGATCGCAGGACATTTCTGAAGACGACCGCCGTGGCCACCGCGCTCGCGCCGGTGGCGGCGCGGCGCGCGGCGGCCCAAGAGAACACGCTCAACGTGAACACGTGGGGCGGCAGCTGGACGGCGGCCGAGGACGCGGCCTTCTTCAAGCCGTTCTCGGAGAAGACCGGCATCAAGATCAACACGGTCACGCCGGTGTCCTTCGCCAAGCTGAAGGCGCAGGTGCAGACCAAGAGCTACGAGTGGGACGTCTCCACCATCAACCCGCCCGAATTGCGCCAGGCCGACCTCGAAGGGCTGCTGGAGCCGATCGACTGGAGCCTCGTGAGCAAGACTCACCTGGGGCCGAACCAGGTCTACCTCCAGGGCGTGGGCAACGTCGCGCTCGCCACCGGGCTCGCCTATCGCAAGGACAAGTTCCCGGGCGGGGGGCCGAAATCGTGGGCGGACTTCTGGGACGTCAAGCGCTTCCCCGGCACCCGCTCCCTCTACAATCGCTCCTTCACCGCGATGTCCTACGCGCTCCTCGCCGACGGCGTCCCCGGCGACAAGCTCTATCCGATGGACATGGACCGCGCCTTCCGCAAGCTCGGCGAGATCAAGCCGCACATCAAGGTGTGGTGGACGCAGGCCAACCAGTCGCAGCAGCTCGTGCGCGACGGGGAGGTCGACATGATCGCGATGTGGAACGCGCGCGCCAACGAGCTCGCGGAGCAGGGCGTGCCGCTGGAGTTCGTCTGGAACCAGGCGGAGAGCTACAACACCAACTGGTTCGTCCCGCGCGGCACCCCGCGCGCGAAGAACGCCTGGCGCTTCGTCGACTTCGCGACCCAGCCGAAGCCCCAGGCTGATTTCTGCACGAAGCTGTCCTACGGTCCTCTCACACCCAAGGCCTTCGATTTCATCCAGCCCGCGCAGGCGCGCAAGATGCCGACGTATCCCGAGCACCTCAAGGTCGGGTTCATGCCCGAGCCCACGTGGCTCGGCCAGAACCTCGCGCAGATCCGCGAGCGCTTCGCGCAGTGGCTCGCCACGTGAGACGTCCGCTCCGCACGCCGTGGGTGCTCCTTGCCCCGGCGTGCCTGTTCCTGCTCCTCGCCTTCGTGATCCCGCTCGCGCGCGTGCTGATCCTGAGCGTGACCGATCCCACGCTCTCGCTCGCGCACTACCACCGCGTCTTCACGACCCCGCTCTACCTGCGCGTCCTCGCCACCACTTTCCAGGCGTCGCTGCTCGTGACATTGGCGTGCCTGGTACTCGGCTACCCGTTGGCGTACGTGATGGCCCGGCGCGGTGGACGGCTCGCGGTCGTGCTGCTCGTGGCCATCGGCGTGAGCTTCTGGACGAGCTTTCTCGTGCGCACCTACTCGTGGATGGTGATCTTCGGCGCCAACGGGCCCCTCAGCGCCCTCGCCGCCGCCATCGGCGTGAAGCCGCCCCAGCTGCTGTTCACCACCTTCGCGTCCACCCTCGGGATGACGCACATCCTGCTGCCGTACATGGTCATGGCGCTCTACGCGGTAATGAAGAAGATCGACCCGCATCATCTGCGGGCGGCGGCAAGCCTGGGGGCCCCGCCGCGCCACGCCTTCCGCCACGTGTTCCTGCCCCAGAGCCTGCCCGGCGTGGTCAACGGCTGCCTGCTCGTCTTCACGCTGTGTCTGGGCTTCTACGTCACGCCCGTGCTCCTCGGCAGCCCGCGCGACATGATGATCTCGCAGCTCATCGCGCAGCAGGTGGAGGAGCTGCTGGCGTGGGGCTTCGCCTCCGCCCTCTCCGTCGTGCTGCTCGCCGTCACCTTCGCGGTGATCGCCGTCTACACGCGCTTCGTCGGGCTCGACCGGCTCTGGGGCTGACGGCCGTGTTCGTGATTGCCCTCGCCGTGCTCGTGGCCGCCTTCCTCATCGCGCCTGTCTTCATCGTGGTGCCCATGTCGTTCTCGACGGCGCTGTCGTTCCAGTTCCCGCCGCCGGGTTACTGGCTCGGCTACTACCAGCAGTACTTCACGGACCCGCGCTGGCTCCAGCCCACGCTGAACAGCTTCGTGATCGCCACCGCCACCATGCTCGTCACGCTCCTGCTCGTGCTGCCGGCGTCGTTCGCCCTCGTGCGTCATCGCTTCCGCGGCAAGTCCGCGGTGAACCTGCTCCTGATGTCGCCCATGATCGTGCCGCTCGTGGTGAGCGCGCTCGGCTACTACAACACCCTCGGGCGCCTGGGCCTCGCCGGCACCCACGCCGGCGTCATCCTCGCGCACACCGCGCTCTCCGTCCCCGTGGCGCTCCTCGCCATCACGGCCTCCCTCAAGGGCTTCGACACGAATCTGGAGCGGGCCGCCATGAGCGCGGGCGCGGGCCCCCTGCGCACGTTCTGGTGGGTCACGCTGCCCGTGCTGCGGCCCGGCATCCTCGTGGGCGCGCTCTTCGCGTTCCTGCATTCCTTCGACGAGACCGTGGTCGCGCTCTTCATCG
>JBKKCN010000476.1:0-8352 GCA_046712525.1 Candidatus Rokuibacteriota bacterium | reverse complement strand
GTGCCCGCTCGCGCGTGGGAGGCGCTGCGGGCGCGAGCGCGGGGGGGGCGGCGGCGGCGTCGAGCAGCGCGGCCTGCTCGGCGCGCACCCGCTCCACGAGGGCCTCGCGCGTGGGCGCCGAAAAGAGCTGGTGGGCGAGATCGAGGCCGTCCATGGCGTCGCGCGCGTACAGGGTGACGCCGCCGTACTCGGCCGCGATGCGCGTGACCGTGAACTTGCGCGTGAGGGCGGCACCGCCCACGAAGAGGGGGATATCGATGCCGGCCGCCTTGAAGTCCTGGGCGGTGACCACCATCTGCTGCGCGGACTTCACGAGGAGCCCCGAGAGGCCGAAGGCATCGGGCTTGTGCTGGCGATAGGCCGCGATGAGCTCCTCGGGCGGCACCTTGATGCCGAGGTTGATGATGCGATACCCGTTGTTGCCGAAGATGATCTCCACCAGGTTCTTGCCGATGTCGTGCACGTCACCCTTCACGGTGGCGAGCACGATGGTGGCGCGCGTGGAGGACTGCGACTTCTCCATGAAGGGCTCCAGGTGCGCGACGGCGAGCTTCATCGCCTCCGCCGACTGGAGCACCTCCGCCACGATGAGCTGGTTGTCGTTGAAGAGCCGGCCCACCTCGTCCATGCCCTTCATGAGAGGGCCGTTGATGATCGCCAGCGGTGCCGCCTCCTTCAGCTTCGCGTCGAGATCCTCGATGAGCCCGTCGCGGCTGCCCTCCACGATGTAGCGGGCGAGCCGCTCGTCGAGGGGCAGGGTGGCCTTCGCGGGCTTGGTCTTCACCCGCCCGCGGAAGTGCGCGGCGAAGGCGGCCACGGGATCGGCGCCGCGGCCGTACAGTAAATCTTCGGCGAGCCTCCGCTCCTCCTCCGGAATGGACGGGTAGCGTTCCAGGCGCTCCGTGTTGATGATGGCGTAGTCGAGCCCCGCCTTGATGCAGTGGTACAGGAAGACGCCGTTCAACACTTCTCGTCCTGCGGACGGCAGGCCAAAGGAGACGTTCGAGATCCCCAGAATCGTCTTGCACTCCGGGAAGCGCGCTTTGATGGCGCGGATGCCTTCGATCGTCTCCACCGCGGAGCCGAGGTAGTTCACGTCTCCGGTGCCGACGGGAAACACCAGCGCGTCGAAGATGAGGTCGCGGGCGGGGATCCCGTACTTGCCGGTGAGCAGCTCGCGCGAGCGCTCCGCGATGGCGACCTTGCGCTCGCGCGTCACCGCCATGCCCTGCTGCTTGTTCTCGTCGATGCAGCCCACCACCACCGCCGCCCCGTAGCGCTGGATGATGGGCCCCACCTTCTCGAAACGCTCCTCGCCGTCCTCGAGGTTGATCGAGTTCACGATGGCCTTGCCCTGGCAGTGGCGCAGGGCGAGCTCGATGACGGCGGCGTCGGTGGAGTCGATCATCAGCGGCACCTTCACGCGGCGGGTGAGCTCGCGCATGAAGCGCTCCATGTCGGCCGCCTCGTCGCGGTCAGGGTTGGCCAGGCACACGTCCAGCACCTGCGCGCCCGCCTTCACCTGCGCCCGCCCCACCTCCGCCGCGTCCTCGAAGCGGTCCTCCACCACGAGCCCCTTGAACTTGCGGGAGCCGATGACGTTGGTGCGCTCGCCCACGAAGAGAGGACGGTTGTCGTCGGCGGGATAGAGGACGTCGACACCGCTCACGGCCACGGGCTCCGCCGCCTGCGGCACGCGCGGCGCCCGTCCGCGCACGAGGTCGGCGAGGGTGCGGATGTGCTCCGGGGTGGTGCCGCAGCAGCCGCCCACGAGGTTGAGCCAGCCCTCGTCCACGAATCGCTTGAGCTTGAAGGCGAGGCTGTGCGCGGTCTCCCCGTACTGGCCCCGCTCGTCGGGAAGACCGGCGTTGGGATACACGCTCACGTACCGCGTGGACATCGCTGACAGCGAACGAAGGTGGTCGGTCATGAACTCGGGGCCGGTGGCGCAGTTGAGCCCGATCGAGAAGAGGTCGAGGTGCTCGAGCGAGACATAGAGCGCCTCCACCCCCTGGCCGGCGAGCATTGTGCCCATGGGCTCGATGGTGGCGCTCACCATCAGCGGCAGCGTGGCGCCCGCCTGCGTCTGCGCGCGCCGGATGCCGATGGCGGCCGCCTTCACGTTGAGGGTGTCCTGGCACGTCTCGAGGAGCAGCGCGTCCACGCCGGCGTCGATGAGCGCGCGCGCCTGCACCTCGTAGGCGGCGGTCACCTCGTCGAAGCTCACGTTACGGGTGACGGAGATCGACCGCGTGGAGGGCCCCATGGCGCCGATGACGAAGCGGTCGCCCGCGGCCTCGCGCGCGATGCGGCCCGCCGCGCGCGTGATGTCGTAGGCGCGCTCGGCGAGCCCGTACTCGGCGAGCACGTAGGGCGCGCAGCCGAAGGTGTTCGTGGACACGACGTCCGCGCCCGCGTCGAAGTAGGCGGCGTGGATGTCGCGGATGACGTGGGGGCGCGTGAGGTTCAGGTGCTCGTTGCAGCCTTCGTACTGGGCGCCGCCGAAATCCGCGGCGCCGAGATCGGCGGCCTGGATCATGGTGCCCATGGCGCCGTCGAGCACGAGGATACGACGGGAGAGGGCATCCCGCAGGCGGGTCATGAGGTTATAGTAGCGCACATGACCCGACCCCTCGCCCTCGACGGTATCCGTGTCGTCGACCTCTCCCGCGTCCTTGCGGGCCCCTTTTGCGGCTCGCTCCTCGGCGACATGGGCGCCGACGTCATCAAGGTGGAGGACCCGGAGGTGGGCGACGAATCCCGCACATGGCCGCCCCACCTGGACGGCGAGTCCGCCGGCTATATCGTCAACAACCGCAACAAGCGGGGCATCGCGGTGAATCTGAAATCTCCGGACGGGGTCGAGATCGTCCGCAAGCTCGCGGCGGGTGCCGACGTGCTCATCGAGAACTTCCGCACGGGGACCATGGAGGAGTTTGGGCTCGGCTACGCCGCGCTGGCGGCGGCGAACCCGCGGCTCGTGTACTGCTCGGTGTCGGCGTTCGGTCGGACGGGGCCGCGGGCGGCGGGCGCCGGCTACGAAGCGCTCATGCAGGCGTTCTCCGGCATCATGTCGATCACGGGCGAGCCCGGCGGCGCTCCCGTGCGCTGCGGCGTGTCGTTCCTCGATCTCACCACCGGCATCCTGTCCGCCTTCGGCGTGGTGAACGCGCTGCGCCTGCGCGACCACACCGGCGTGGGTCAACGAGTGGACGCGTCGCTGCTGGAGACCGCGATCGGATTGCTGAACTTCCAGGCGGAGGGCTACCTGCTCGCGGGCACCGTGCCGCGTGCGCTCGGCTCCGCCCACCCCTCGCTGTCTCCCTACCGGAACTTCAAGTGCGGGGACGGCCAGTGGGTGTTCATCGCGGCCGCGAACAACCGGCTCTGGAAGCGCGTGGCCACCGCGCTCGGCCTGGATGCGATGGCGGAGGATCCCCGCTTCGCCGACAACGTGGGACGCGTCAAGCATCGCAAGGAGCTGGAAGACGCGGTGGAGGGGGCCGTCGCCCGCCACGATCGCGAGACGCTGCTGAAGATCCTCGAGAAGGGCGGGGTGCCGGCGACGCCCGTCAACACGCTGGATCAGATGCTCAACGATCCCCAGACCGCGACACGGTCCGTCATCCGCCGCATGCAGCACCCGAAGCTCGGCGACATCCCGGTGGTGGGCGTGCCGCTGACGTTCTCCGGCATGGACCCCGGCGTGCGGCGTCACGCGCCGATGCGCGGCGAGCACACCGACGAAGTCCTCGGCGAGCTGGGCTACCCCGCCGCCGCCATTGCCGACCTCCGCACGCGCAAGGTCATCGCTTGATATCCATGCGGGCGCCGCGGCCACGCGCAGGCGCCCTTCGATAAGGGAGGCCACTCCATGGCTCGTCTCGACATCGTCAATCCGGTCGCGAAGACCGTCGAGCATTCCGTCAAGCCCGCCGTGCGCCCGCGCGACCTCAGCGGCGCCACCATCGGGCTCTACTGGAACATGAAGGCGGGTGGTGACGCCGCCCTCGACCGCACGGAGGCGCTGCTCGCGGCGCGCTTTCCGTCCCTCACCTTCAAGCGCTACACGGGCTCGGTGGGCTGGCTCATGCGCCACGCCACCGCGGAAGATGCCGACCGCATCGCGTCGGAGGTGAGCGCCGTCGTCGGCACCACCGCGGACTGAGGGTCCTGCACGTCGTGGGGTATCCACGACATGGTGGAGCTGGAGCGGCGGGGCATCCCCACGGTGCTTTTCACGTCCAAGACGTTCGTGCACGACGCCGAGCGCAGCGCGGCCACCTTCGGGCTGCCGGGGCTGCCGCTGGCCGTGGTGCCTCTGCCGTTCACGAACCAGCGGCCGGAAGCCGTGCACGCGATGGCGGAGGAGGCGCTCGAGCAGGTGCTCGCGGGACTCACGCGGCCGGTGGAGCAGCCCGCGGTGAGAGAGCGCGCCGCCGCTGACGAGCGGCTCGCCTATGACGGCGAGGACCTGCTCGGAGCACTCGCCGCCATGAACGCGGACTTCATCAAGCGCGGCTGGTCGGACGGCTTTCCGCTGGTGGCGCCCACCGAGCGCGCGGTGGCGGCGATGCTGGCGGGGACGAAGCGTCCGCCCGACGAGGTGGTGTGCACGCTGGAGCCGGGCTTCGGTCTCGCCACCGTACGCGCGCTGGCGGTCAACGCGGTGATGGCGGGCTGTCTGCCCGCGCACCTGCCCTTTCTCATTGCCGCCGTGCGGGCGCTCGCGGAGCCGAAGATGTACCTGCGCAACAAGGCGATGTCCACGGGGCCGCACGCGCCGCTCGTGCTCGTCAACGGACCCAAGGGCCGCGTGGCCAGCATCAACTCCGGCTTGTGCGCGCTCGGCCCCGGCGCGCCGTCGGCGGCGAACACGGCCATTGGACGCGCGCTGCGGCTGGTCATGATGAACGTCGGCCACACCTACGTGGGCAGCTCCGACATGGACACCATCGGCTCGCCACTGAAGTACAGCCTGTGCTGCGCGGAAAACGAACGAGAGAGCCCGTGGGAGCCGTATCACGTCACGCGCGGGTACGCGCGCGACGCGAGCACGGTCACCGTCCATTTCGTGTACGGCATGTGCGAGCTGCACGACTTTCGCTCCACCACGCCGGAGGACCTCATCGCGGTCTTCGCCACCGCTGCCACCAACGTGGCGCAAGTGGGGACCGGGCTCTGGCTCATCGGCCGGCGCGCCGACCCTCGCACGAAGACCGAGGAGAAGGAGCACAATCCCCTGTTCATCTGTCCGGAGCACGCCGATATCTTTGCGAAGGCGGGGTGGGGGCGCTCGCACATCCAGGAGGCGCTCTACCGCGCCGCCCGGCTGCCCTTTCGCACCATGATGCTCAACAAGGAGCCGAAGGCGATGGCGGCCGCGCACCCGGAGCTGGGTTGGATGGCCGATCACCCTGACTTGCCGGTGCCGATCGTAGAGGATCCCACCTGCTTCGATATCGCGGTGGTGGGCGGAGCGGCGGGGCGTGGGGCATACTTCTATGGGGCCGGGGAGCCCGTGACCATGCCAGTGGACGAATGACGCCCGGAGGGGCCGTGGAGGCTGCGCAGATCCTTGTCTAGGCGGCGGCCACGGCGCGGCCAGGAGCCGTGCGATTACAATGGGTTCACTCGGCATCGTTGTCATCCTGAGACGGGAGGGGCATGATGCTTTCGTTCTCCCCACCGTGGGCGCTGATCCTCGCCGGAGGCGACGGAGCGCGGCTCCGTGCTCTCACGAGCCAGATCAGCGGTGATCCGCGACCCAAGCAGTTTTGCCCGATCGTGGACGGCGAGACGCTGCTCGACCGCACACGCCGTCGCGTCGATCTCCTGACTCGTGCCGACCAGCAGGTGGTGGTCGTGAGCCGGCCGCATGAGCCGTATTATCGCGACCTCGCGCAGGAGCTCGCCCCCGAGCGGCTCGTCGTGCAGCCTTCGAACGCGGGCACGGGGCCGGGTGTGCTCTATCCGCTCCTGCGGATCCAGCGGCTGGCCGGCAATGTGTCCGTGGCCATCTTTCCCTCCGATCACTATGTTTCCGAGGACGCCGCGTTCATGGAGTACGTGCGGACCGCGCACGAGCTGGTGGAGGGGCGGCCCCAGGCGGTCGTGCTGCTCGGTATCGAGGCCCAGAGCCCGGAGACCGAGTATGGCTGGATCGAGCGGGCGCCCTGGCCGCTGGACGGTGAGGCGGGCTACCCTGTCCTCCGCTTCTGGGAGAAGCCAAGCCTGGCGCTGGCCGAACGGCTCCTTCGCGTGGGCGCCCTGTGGAACAGCTTCGTCATGGTGGGCCGCGTGGATGCGTTCCTCGGTTTGATCGCCGCCGGCGCGCCGCAGCTCATGGCCGCCTTCGCCCCCTTGCGGACGGTGGCAAGCCGGCGTGAAGCGGAGGTCGTGGAGCGCATCTACGCGGCCGCCTCGCCCGTGAACTTCTCCGATCGTGTGCTCGTGCCCGCGGCGCGCCGGCTGGCCACGGTGCGCGTGAAGGACGTCGACTGGAGCGACTGGGGAAATCCCGCACGTGTGGCGGCGACCATTCGGCGGACGGGCTGGCGGCCCCGCTGGCTCGACCGCGTGGAGCTGCCGGCTACCGGCTGAGATGGCGATCATCCTGGTGGTGGAGGACGACATAGAAACGCGGCAGGTGCTGGGGGATATTCTCACCGCCCTCTTTCCCGACTCCCGGATCTTGATGAGCGAGTCGGGCGAAGCCGGCCTCGAGCTCATCCGCCGCACCCGTCCCAGCGTGGTGCTCCTCGATCTCAACCTGCGAGGCATCCACGGCTTCGAGTTCGCCGATCGCGTGCGCGGTCTGAGCCTCGGCGCAGGGCCGCCCATCGTCGCATTGACCGGAGATCTGAGCCCGGCTACGTTGATGAAGGCGGAGGCGCTGGGGTTCGCCGGCTTCTTGCACAAGCCGGCCGATATCGACCAGCTCGAGACGGTGCTCCGGCCTTTTCTGAGCAACCTCAGTCCCAACTGACGGCGGGGAGGCAACGTGGACGTTCGCGCGCGGGGCGCGGTAGTGACGGGCGGCGCCAGCGGCATCGGACGCGCCATGGCGCTCGCGCTCGCCCGTGACGGCGCCCGCGTGGTCGTCGCCGACCTCGACGCGCGCGGCATGGACGACGTCGTACGCGAGATCGGTGCGCGCGGCGGGGAAGCCGTTGCTGTCCGCACCGACGTGAGCGATCGCGCCCAGGTGGAGGCGCTCGCCGCGCGCGCCTTCGAGGTCTTCGGCGGCGTGCACGTGCTCTGCAACAACGCGGGGGTGGTGACCCACGGCGGTCTGGAAGCGGCCACGCATCGCGACTGGCAGTGGGTGCTTGGCGTCAATCTCTGGGGCGTCATCCACGGCATCGAAGCCTTCGTGCCGCGCATGATCGCCCAGAAGGCGCCCGGCCACATCGTGAACACCGCCTCCATGGCGGGGCTGATCGCCACGCGCGGGCTCGGCGTCTACAACACCTCCAAGTACGCGGTGGTCGGTCTGTCGGAGACGCTCGCGAAGGACCTCAAGCCCCACCGCATCGGCGTCTCCGTCCTCTGCCCCATGGGCGTGGAGACGCAGATCCGGGCGGCGGGGCGCAACCGTCCGGAGTCCCTGAAGAACGCGCAGGAGGTGGCGGCGGAGCCGGTGGAGCTGATCGGTCGCACCCTGGCGCCGGAGACGGTGGCGGAGATGGTGATGGCCGCCATCCGCGAGGATCGCCTCTACGTCATCACGCATGACGAGGGCCTTCCGCCTCTGCGGCGCCGGTTCGAGCGCATGGAGCAGTCGATCGTCGACCGGAAGCCCTGATCGCGGCGATCTGGACCGCCCGCCCCGCCGAGCTCGAGCGCCTCGCCCGCGCGCTCCACACCGCCGACGAGGTCGCGCTCGACACCGAGGGCGACAGTCTCCACCACTATCCGGAGCGGCTGTCCCTCCTTCAGCTCGGCGTGCGCGACGGCGACGTGTGGCTCGTCGATCCCCTCGCGCTGCCTGATCTCTCCGCGCTCGAGCCCGTGTTCGCCGATTCACAACCGCTGCTCGTGGTGCACGCCGGGGACAACGACCTCGCCATCCTCAAGCGGCGCTACGGCTTCACGTTCGCCTCCGTCTTCGACACCTCGATCGCGGCGCGCTTTCTGGGCGGACGCTCGCTCGGCCTCGACGTGCTCATCGAGACGTATCTGACCGTCACCCTGCCGCCCTCGCGCCAGAAGGATGACTGGTCGGCGCGGCCGTTGTCGCCCGCCCAGATCGAATACGCCGCCGCCGACGTCACCCACCTGTTCGCGCTCAAGGACAAGCTCGTGGAGGCCTTGCGCGAGGCGGGCCGGCTCGCGTGGGTCACCGAGGAG
>JBKKCN010000475.1:0-8365 GCA_046712525.1 Candidatus Rokuibacteriota bacterium | reverse complement strand
GTCTACACCGTGGGCGACGCGCGGCCGGGGCCGCCGCAAGGCCCCGTCGCGCCTCCTCCGAAAGAGGAACCGGCGGACCGGGCGCCGGCGCCGCCGCGGCTGCGACGCGGCTCCTGATGACTCGATCAACGTTGAAAGGGAGAATGGGCATGGGGCGATTCGCGGTCGTGGTAGTCCTAGCGGCGGTGGCGGCGGGCATGGTGGTGGGGGTGACGATCACCACTCCCCTCGCGCCCGTGCCTGCCCACGCGCAGACCGCGTACAAGTTCACTGGTGCCGCCTCCTGCGGCGCGTCCAACTGCCACGGCAGCACGAAGCCCAAGGCGGACAACCCGAAGCTGAACGAGTCGATCATCTGGTTCCAGAAGGACAAGCACGCCAAGGGCTATGCCACCCTCACCAACGAGAAGCTGAAGTCGGGCGTGAGCCCGGCCAAGATCGCGCGCGAGCTGAAGATCGCGAAGGCCGAGACGAGCTCGCGTTGCCTGAGCTGCCACGCCGTGGACGTGAAGCCCGAGCTGCGGGGGCCGAAGTTCGACATCACGGAGGGCGTGCACTGCGACGGCTGCCACGGTCCCGCCGAGAAGTGGCTGGAGCCGCATGCCGAGAAGGGCTGGACCCACGCACAATCGGTCAAGCTCGGCATGTACGACACGCAGAACTTCCTGCTCCGCGCCGAGAAGTGCGTGTCCTGCCATCTCGCCATCGACAGCGAGCTCGTGACCGCCGGCCATCCCGACCTCCTTGCCTTCGAGCTCGACACCTTCAGCGTGTCCATGCCGCCGCACTGGCGTGACAAGGGCACCTGGGCGAGCACGAAGGCGTGGGCGACCGGACAGGTGATCTCGCTGCGTGAAGCAGCGCGCCAGCTCGCGGAACGCGCGGGCGGCTCCGCGTCCGACAAGCTCGTGGCGGAGGCGGCGCAAAAGGTCCGAGGCCACGGCGGCATGGTGCGCCACGTGATGGGTGTGGTGACGCCGGACACCCAGAAGGCCCTGGACCAGGAGCTGGCCGTGGTCGCCGAGGGCAAGCCGGACCGTCCGAAGCTCGTCGCGGCGGCCAAGAACGTGGCGCGCACGATGGATCAGCAGGCCACGAAGGTGGCGGCACGCGAATACGACCAGGCGAGCACACGCAAACTACTGGCCGACATCTCCGGGGACGCCGAAGCCATCGGCGCCGGCGGTGTACGGGGCGCCGAGCAGGCCGCGATGGCGCTCGACCGCCTGTACGCGACGTGGTCGAAGGCGCCCGGCAACAAGGCGGACAAGGCCGTCGGTGACGCGCTCGACCGGATCTTCGGGAGCCTCGAGGATCCCCGGAAGTTCGACACCAAGAAGTTCGCCGCCGACATGAAGGCGGTGCAGGCGGCGCTGCCGAAGTAGGGTTGACCGGCGGCTCGCCCGCGCGATCCGCTGCTCGCCGGTGTCGGCTGCGCTTACATCCTGAGTGCCGATCCTCGGCACGGATCGGCGAAGCCTATGATTTCCGCGCTTGTTCGAAATGGGCCGTTTCTTGCTGATGGTGCGAATGCCTGATCATGTAAATCGTCCCACCAGGAGCGGAGCGATGAATCGATTTGCCATTCTCATTGCGGTAGGAGCTAGCCTTCTCGTCGCAGTCTCAAGCGCACAGGCAAACCTGTTGACCAATGGAAGCTTCGAGACACCGGCCGTCCCCGTCGGGAGCTTCACTACGTTTCCCGTTGGGTCCGCCTTGATACCGGGGTGGAGTGTTTTCGGGCCGGCTGGAACAAACGTGGCCATCGTCAGCGGGAGCTTCTCGCAGAACGGTGTGTCTTTTCCTGCTCAGGACGGCCTTCAATGGCTGGATCTGACGGGCAACGGCGCCAACTCGGCTGAAGGCGTGTCCCAGAACGTCGCCACGACTGTGGGTAATCTCTATCAGCTGTCACTCTATGTAGGGAACACCACCGGCGGCGGGGTTTTTGGGACCACCAGCACGGTCAACGTGTCGCTCAACGGGGTCCCGACTTTCGTTGACGTCAACGACACGGTCAGCGCCACCACGTTGAATTGGGAGCTGTTTACGCACCCCTTCATCGCGACCGGCGCATCGACCACGCTGGGTTTCCAGAACGGCGATCCCAGCAACGACAACAGTAACGGACTCGATAATGTGGTTCTGTTGGACCTTGGGCCTGCGGTATCCCGTGTTCCAGAACCGGGCACGCTCGCGTTGCTTGCGATCGGTCTCGCCGCTTTCGGCATGGCGCGCAACCGCAGGAAGGCCTAGGCTGTCGCAGTCACCGGCATACGAGGGAACTGAAAAGAAACCCGGAGCCGGCCGCCGCCCCGGTCGCATCCCTTAGGAACTCCTAGCTTTCTCCCCTGCTGGTCGCGGACCATTACGATCGACATTACGATCGACAGCCGCCGCCCCTTGCCACGGGGCGGCGGCTGTCGATCACAGCACGGCGCCGACGAGGGTGTCGGCGCCGTGTGATCGGGTCTGCGGATCAGGCCACGCGGCGACGAGCGGCTGCGAGCCCGACCAGGCCCACGGCCAACAGCGCGAGCGTCCCAGGCTCGGGAACCGAGGGACCCCCGTTAGTCACCGTGTTGATCACCACGGTGAAGTTGTCGATGCCCCAGCTCTCGTCAGTCCCGCCTTGCCATCCAGCGCCACTGGCGAACAAGCGGATGGTCGCGGTCGAACCCGAATGCGCGACGTTGAGGGCCCCTTCGGTCGAGGTGTCGAACGCCCGGTCGCAAAATCCGCTGAATCCCCGGGTCCCGCACCCGCTGCCGATGTCGGTGCCGGTGGTGTTGGTGATGGAGCCCGAAGTGTTGGCGTAAGTATGCTGTATCAGCGCGGGGGCGGCGCCGTCGAGGGTCACGTTGAAGAAGTCGGGCGCGGGGTTTCCGTTCGTGCTGTCCCAGGAATCAATGATCGCGAGCAGGAAGTTGATGTCGATGCTGTTGTGCGCCGGCAGGTTGGTCAGGGTCAGGATCGTCCCCGAGGCGGGGTTCCCGGTCGTCGCGTTCCGCAACATATTGCCACCGAACTGGTTCCCGACTGGCCCGAGGCCGCTGTACGATGCCACACTTTCTGTGGTGATAACCCCGCTGAGCACGCCGCTCGCGCCACCGCCGGAGGTCACGGTACCGTCGAAGTTGTTGGAATAGACCTGCAAAGGTGCGGCAGCGGCTGGCATGACCCACAAAAGTGCTGCAACGGCAGTTGCCCCGATCACTCGACTCAGACGCATGGCTCTCTCCTTTTCCGGCGATCCGTGTCTGCCGCCGTACGCGCTCAGAGGGAAAGCAATTCCTAAACCAATCCCGTGAACCTTTTTATTTTATGACCTTACGACCCGAGCCGCCGTTGTCCGGCGCCTACTGTAAGAAGCGGCGACGTGTGGGAGGACGATTAATCATGCGGTGAGGACACCAAGTGATGGAAGCCCTCGAAAATTAATTGATTCGGGCGCCTGTCAACGTGTCGAGGAAACTTACTCCGCTGCGGGACCACTTTGCGCAGTGTGGACGTGGTAGGCGACGGCGTGCGGGAAAACTTGGTGAGCCGTCTGGGAATCGAACCCAGGACCCCCTGATTAAAAGTCAGGTGCTCTAACCGACTGAGCTAACGGCTCCCGGTGCGATTCTACACACTTACCGAACCGGGTTCCCCCGCCGATTGCCCCGGTGTGCCCGCGTGCCCACGCACGCGATCACCTGCGGCGATACTTGCTCTCGCCGACGTCCGGGACGACGCGGATCGCCGACGCTCGACGGCTCGAGCCGCCGTCGTGAGCCCCCGGCCACAACCGGGCGCTCTGAGCGTCGCGAAAATCTAACGGGCGCGGGAGGCGGCCAGTTTCGCCACCGCCTCGACGATCGTCGAGGGTTCCACCGGCTTGGCCAGATGCAGGTCGAAGCCGGCTTCCTCGGCGAGCGCCCGGGGCGCGGTGCCGGCGAAGGAGGTGAGGGCGATGGCGGGCACCGACGCCACCGAGGTCAGATTCCTGACGCATCGGATGAGCGCGTAGCCGTCAGAGCCCGGCATGCCGATGTCGCTGATGATCACGTCCGGACGAAGCTCCTCGATCATCGCGGTCGCTTGCGCGGCCGACCCGACGGCCGTGACCTCCGCACCGGCCTGCTTGAAAATGAAGCACAGCAGGTCTCGTGTGTCGGGCTCGTCGTCCACCACCAGGAGACGGAGCCCGCTCAGCTGCACCTCGCTCAGCGCCGAGGGACCGGGGGCGGGCGACGGCAGCGCGAAGTGCGGGATGAGCGGCAGGCGCACGATGAAGGTGGCGCCGCTGGACTCGCCCTCGCTTTCGGCGGTGACGGTCCCGCCATGCAGCTCGACGAGGTAGCGCACGATGGCGAGGCCGAGCCCGAGGCCGCCGTACGCCCGCTTCGTCCCGGACTCGCTCTGGCGGAAGCGCTCGAAGATGTATGGCAGCACGTCGGCCGGGATCCCCATGCCGGTATCGCGGACCGTCAGCTCCACGTGCCCGTCGCGGGTCCGGCACAGCACATCGACGCGCCCGCCCGCCGGCGTGAACTTGAGGGCATTCGACATCAGATTCCACACCACCTGCTGCAGGCGATCGGGATCCCCCGACACGGGCTTCACGCCGGGGGCGACGACGACGTTCACCGCGACGCCCTTGGCGCGCGCGGCGGGCGACACGCTCTCGATGGCGGCCTCGACGACGGCGGGCAGGTACACGGGCGCCGTCTCGAGCACGAGCTTGCCCGCGGTGATGCGGGAGACATCCAGGAGGTCCTCGATGAGCTGGCCCTGATGCCGGCTGTTGCGGTCGATCACCTCCACAGCACGGGCCGCCGCCGCCGCGTCGAGGGCGCCCGACTTCAGCAGGGTCGTCCAGCCCACGATGGCGTTCAGCGGTGTCCGAAGCTCGTGGGAGAGCATGGCCATGAACTGGTCCTTGGCCTGGTTGCTCTCCTCGGCGCGGCGATAGAGCTGCGCGTTCTCCACCGCCACCGAGGCCATCTGGGCGAGCTGCACGAGCAGGGCTTCGTCGTCCTCGGTGAAATCTCCCTCGAGCTTGTCGGATAGCTGAATGAGACCGACAGGGTTCCCTTTGCGCGCGATGAGCGGGGCCGCCAGCCATCCGCGCATGGGGCGCGCGTCCGCCGCGCGGGCGCGAAAGGCGGGGCTTGCTTCCAGCTCCGCCTGCGTCATGCGGATGACGCTCAAGCCGCCGCCCACCATCGAGGAGATCCCGAAGCCGTCATCCGGTGCCGGCGACGTGCGCGACTCCGCGTATTTGTCGGACACCGACACGGTGGCGCGCGCTCGTGGACCGGCGTGATCGACCGTGAGCGTCGTCACCGCCTGGTGCGCCCCGATGATGTCGCGCGCCTCGTTCGTGATGACACGCAGCGCCTCTTCGAGGGCGAGCGAATTCATGGCCACCGCTGCCGTCGTGAGCCCCTTCAACTGCAGCGCGCGCCGGCGTAAGGCCTTCTCGCCCCGATCGCGCTCCGCCATGGCGCGCGCGGCGCGGATACAGATGGCGGCCTGGTTCACGGCGATACCGAGTACCAGGGAGTCGATCTCGCTCGGAAACCCGGCCCGGCGCGAGCCCACGGCGAGCACGCCACGCGGGCCGTGGCCGCCGAACGGGATGAGCGCGAACCGCAGCGGACCAGTGCTCAACGGATGACTGATCTCGATGCCGCACACCGCTGCCCCGCTATCGAGCCACGGGCGGAGCGCACCGCCGATCGCGGCCGCATGGGGTGCCAGCGGCCTTGGGTGCTGGCCGGCCGCGACCTCGATCGTCGGCTCGTCGCCATCGCGCCCGAAGCGCGCGTAGGCGAGATCGAGGCGGCCCATCGTGACGGCGACGTCCACGAGGCCCGACATGATGTCGCACACGTCGCGCCCGATCCAGAGACCCGGCAGCGTACTGAGGGCGACGAGATCGCGCACTGACGAGCGCAGGGTATCGGGCGTCTCGGGTTCCACCGCTAGGCCTCGCGTGCGCGCAGCTCCCTGAGAAATTCGTCAGGCTCGACGAAGAACGGATTGACCTGCAGCAGACCACCGATGACGACCATGGGATGCGTGCGCATGATGTCCATCAGCACGCCGCCGCCAAACTTGGCGGTATCGTATGTTCAGACGACCGGGTCCTGGTACTTCGGCAGGATGTAGTTCAGCCGTGTCTCGTACTCGACCAGATCGTCCACACCCGGCCGATCCTCCAGCGCCCATTCCATGTGCGCGACGAGACGGATGAGCGGAAACCCCTGCGCCACACGCGCCCGCAGCACCTCCTCGATGAGGGCGAGCATCGCATCCTGGTCGAAGTGGCCGTCGCGCAGGTACGCCTCCTGCCACACGAGCACCTCGAGCTGGCCACGCTGCTGCGCCTTGCCGACGTCCACGCCCGCCTTCTCTAACCGAAGAAGATGGTCCGTCTTCAGCGCGGGGTCCGTGATGTGAAACGCCTTCTCCCCGCGCTCGAGGCCTTCCGTGATGAAGGGCAGCAGCACGCGGTACTCTTCGTCCCGGCTGTTGAAGAAGGCACAGACGTGGCGTGACCGGGCGAGAACTGCGCCCGCGAACCTGACGGGGGCAGCGGTGGCCGTGGGCATGATTCTGTCGCTCAGCATCGACCAGCGGTCAGCACGACGCAACCCCGGAAAAGTTTTTCCTATTCATGCGTGGGTGAGGGCGGGCGCGCGATCCGCGTTCCCAGCCGCGCCTCGACGACGTGGGTGACCGCCGAGAAGTCTTCGCCGCCCCACTGTTTTCTGGCCTCTCCGAAGGCGGAGAGCGCCTCGCGCAGGATGCGCAGGTGCGGCAGGCTGTCGCCCGCCATCTGGGCGGCGAGCGTGACGTCCTTGAGCATCAGCTCTGCGGTGAAGGTGGGGTCATAGATACCGTCGATGATGCGCTGGACGCGGCGGTCGAAATAGGTCGAGTAGGCCATGCCCCCGCCCTGGCGCACGACGTCGGCATAGGTCTTCGGGTCGACGCCCAGCTTGACGCACAGTGCGAGCGACTCCGCCACCGCCACCGCGTTCACCGCCCCGAGGGCATTGTGCAGCAGCTTGATGCGGTTGCCCGTGCCCGACGTGCCGACGTACATGGTCAGCCGCCCCATCACGTCGAGGAAGGGCTGGATCACCGGCATGGCGGCGGGGTCACCGCCCACCATGAAGAAGATCTCGCCTGACTCCGCCTGCGGCGAGGAGCCAAGCATGGGCGTGTCCATGTGCGTGAAGCCCTTGGCCTTGGCGGTGGCGCTGATCGACTGCGACACCTCGGGGCTCACCGTGGAGCAGTCGCACGTGATGAGGCCGGAGGCGGCGCCGGCGAGAACACCGTCGGGGCCAAGGTAGCTGTCGCGCACGATGTCATCATTGGGCAGCGCCGAGAACAGCAGCGGCACGTTCGCCGCCACCTCCTTCGGCGAGGCGTGCGTGACGATCCCCTTCTGCGCGGCGGCACGGGCGAGCGCGGGGCCGGCCACGTCGAAGACATGCACGGTGTAACCGGCGGCGCCCAGGTTGCGCGCCATGGGAAAGCCCATCCGACCGAGCCCGAGGAATCCGACTTTCTTGGCCATGAATGGAGGATCAGTCTACACTGCCATCACGTCGATCAGCCCAGGAGAGCGCATGGACATCGTCAGCAAGATCACGAGCTACGCCAGGGCGGTACCGGCGGGTTTGAAGGCGGCCGGCCAGGAGCTCGCAAAGACGGCGGTCGCAGTGACGGGCGCCGATGCGCGCCCGCGGCCCAAAGCGAAACGTGCCAGACCGAAGAAGAAGACCGCCCGGCGCGCCGCCGCCTCCACGCCGGCCAAGGGGAAGCAGCCGAAGGCGAAGCGGGCGGCCGCGAAGCCGAAGAGACGAAAAGCTAAGCGGTAACCGACGGGCGGATGGGTATCAGCACCCATCCGAACCTGCTCAGCTGAACGTCGACGGGGAACGAGCGCCGCTCCCCCCTCCGCCGCTCGCCCTCGGGAGGCTCGGCGCGCATCGTACGGCGCTCACCCCGCCGGCGGTCTCTCACCACCTGCACCCTCGAAAGATCGCCGAACGTGCGACGAACGTTGCCGAGCAGGTAAGGCTCATCACTAGCCACAACCAATAAGTGGGTGACCCTCTCCTGCTCCACGCCTCCACGCTAGCCTCCCGCCCCCTCACGACCAGCAAAAAAAATAACACCGCCACCAAATCCGAGGAGCGCCACGGCTTCGCCGGGGGGCTCCCGAGCGTAATGGGGGCTTGGGGGCCCTTCGAGGCCCCCATATAGATCGATCGCGCTGCCGAGCGTCGGGGGATTTGGGGCCCTTCGAGGCCCCCATCCAAATCAATCGCTGCCGAGCGTCGTCGAGGAGCGCCACGGC
>JBKKCN010000474.1:0-4623 GCA_046712525.1 Candidatus Rokuibacteriota bacterium | reverse complement strand
CGCGGGGATCTTTCTCGGTGCCGTGGCAGCGGGGGCCTCGGGGGCGCGGCTGGGCGGGGGGGGGGCTGTCGCCCCCACCGCCCCGCGCTCCTTCGTGCCGCTGCTGCCCATGCTCGCGGAGATCGGCACCGACTTCGCGGAGATCATCGCCGGCCATGGAGGCGCCACCGCGCTGGAGTTCAAGTACGACGGCGCGCGCATCCAGCTGCACTCCGACGGCGATCGCGTGGCCATCTGGACGCGGCGGCTGTCGGATGTCACGCGCAGCCTGCCCGACGTGGTCGAGGTGGCGCGGCGCGACCTGCGGGGGGCGCCTTTCATCCTCGACGGCGAGGTGCTGGCCCTCGACGCCTCCGGCCGCCCCTTGCCGTTCCAGGAGCTGATGCGACGCTTCCGCCGCGTGCACGGCGTGGAGGCGCTTGCGCGCGAGATGCCGCTTTCGCTGCACTTCTTCGACTGCCTCATGCGCGAGGGCCGCTCGCTCATCGACGAGCCCTACGAGCGACGGTGGGAAGCGCTGGCGGCGGTGACGGGCGGCCGCTACCTTGCCGAGCGCGCCCTCGTCCGCACGCCCGATGACGCAGAAGCGTTCCACGCGCGCGCGGTGGCGGCGGGCCACGAGGGCGTGATGGCCAAGGACCTTGCCAGCGGCTACGAGCCGGGCGGGCGCGGCCGCCGCTGGTACAAGATCAAGTCCGCAGAGACCGTCGACTGCGTGATCGTCGCCGCCGATCGTGGCTCGGGCCGGCGGCAGGGGTGGCTGTCGAACTATCACCTCGCGGTGCAGGACGGCGAGGCGTTCGCGGAGGTGGGCAAGACGTTCAAGGGGCTCACGGATGCGCAGTTCGCCGACATGACAGAGCGCCTGCGCGCGCTGGAGGTCGCTGACGACGGCTACACGGTGCGCGTGCCTCCGGAGGTCGTCGTGGAAGTGACGTACAACGAGATCCAGAGGAGCCCCACCTATCCCAGCGGCCTCGCGCTGCGCTTCGCGCGCATCTCGCGCGTGCGCGACGACAAGGGGCCGGGGCAGATCACCACCCTCGACGAGCTGCGCGCGCTGTACGAGCGGCAATTTTCGACCAAGGGACGGGCCGTGTAGAATCCTCCGCCATGACCTCTCGCGTCTCCACCGGCCTTCCCAAGCTGGACGCCATGCTCGGCGGCGGACTGTTGCCGGGCACACTGACGGTGGTGTACGGCGCCACCGGGATCGGCAAGACCCATCTCGGGCTCACGTTCGCCGAGCACGGCCGGGTGGCCGACGGCGCGCGCGGCATCGTGCTCGACATGAACGGCCGCGGCGACTCGCAGCTGCATGACGAGTACGCCGACCGCCTCTTCCGCTGGCCGCTGGCGCCGTGGACGCACGCGGTGGCGCCCATGACGGATCCGTATCCCTCGCCCGAGCAGATGCAGGCGCGCTACTGCAACGCGCTGAAGTGGGTGGGGCGCACGCGCGACTTTCAGGTGCCCACGCCCGACGGCTCCTTCGAGTTCGACTGGAACTGGAAGGCCGAGTACAACCACGCCCTCTACACCGTGCGGCCCTTCTTCTATTTCCACCTCGGCGCGGGATCGCGCCGCATCGTGGTGGATGGCGTGGAGCCGATGGACGCGCCCGCGGACTCCATCCAGTTCTTCATGTTCGACGAGCTGTACCGCAAGGTCATCCACCGCGACGCGGAGACGCTCGGCATGGAGATCTGCCTGCCCGTGTGGCAGCACCGCGACTTCATCGACGCGCATGACTACGATCACACGCAGCTCACGACCATGCTGCTCGTCACCACCGAGGAGACGCGGCTGGAAGACCTGCTCGGGCGCAAGGTGGCCACGGGCGACATCGGCGCCACCGCGAACACCATCCTCGTCATGGGCAGCGAGCGCGTCGGCAACCGCGTGGCGCGCCTGCTGTCGGTGGTCAAGCACCGCGGCAGCGCCATGAGCGACGAGATCGCCGAGTACCGGATCGGGGCGGGAGGGATCGAGCTTACCTAGGTGTTCGATCCGGGCTTTTCCTGCATCGACGTCCACGTCCACCTGCACCCGGAGCGCCTCGGCCGCGCCATCGAGCGCCATTTCGCTGCGCGCGGCTGGGTGGCCGCGCACTCCTTCGACACGGAGGCGGTGGTGGCGACGCTGCGCGCGCGCAACGTCGAGCGCTTCTGCTTCTTCACGTACGCGCACAAGCCCGGCATCGCCCGCGATCTCAACCGCTGGGTGGCGGAGACGGCCGCGCGCCTGCCTGACGCGGTGCCCCTCGGCACGCTGCACCCCGATGACCCCGACATGGACGAGATGGCGCGCGAGGCCACGGAGCGCCTCGGCCTGCGCGGCTTCAAGTTCCACCACTCGGTGCAGCGCTTCCACGTGGACGACGAGCGGCTCTTTGGCGTCTACGAGCGCGCGGAAGCGGCGGGACACCTCTTCATGCTGCACGTGGGCACCATGCCGTACCGCGACGAGTTCACCGGGCTCGCGGCCTTCCAGCGGGTGATGGCGCGCTTTCCCCGCCTGCGGGCGTGCGTCGCCCACATGGGAGCGTTCGATACACCGGGCTTCGTCCGGCTCCTCGACGTGCATCCCAACCTCTACGTCGACACCACGATGGCGCTGGCGCCGAAGGCGGCCGCCTACGTGGGCGACCCCGGCGCCATCGCCGATACGCTCCTCGTGCGCTACCAGGACCGTATCCTGTTCGGCTCCGACTTCCCCGTGATCCCGTACGACTACGACGAGGAGCGCCGCTGGGCGTGGGAACGCCCGTTGCCCGACACCGTGCGCCTCAAGATCTTCCGCGATAACGCCCGCCGATTTCTGGGTTAGCTATATCTCCTGGGTGGGCACGAAGCGGCGCTTCTCGATGAAGGCCTTGGGACCATTGAGGGTGTCGGGCAGCGACAGGTTGGTGTTCCAGAGCGTGTTCTCCAGCCGTAGCCCCTCCTCGAGCGTGAGCCCGAGACCGCGGATGCAGGCTTCCTTGTCGACGCGCAGAGAGGATTGCGGGTACTCGCAGATCTGCTCGGCGATCTTCGTGCACTCGTCCATGAGCCGGGCGCGCTTCACGACGCGGTTGACGAAGTCGATGCGGTACGCCTCCTTGGCGTCGAACCAGCGGCCTGTCATGAGGAGGTCGAGGGCGACGCCGAGGCCCACGATGTGCGGCAGGCGTTGGGTGAGCCCCGACTCCGCGCCCACGTTCCAGCGGCGGTTCACCACACCGAACTTCGCGTGGTCGGCGGCGATGCGCATGTCGCACGCCATCGCCAGCTCCATGCCGCCCGCCAGGCAGTAGCCATTGATGGCGGCGATGATGGGCTTCCACACGTTGATGCCCTTCGTGATGCCGCCGAGATTGGGGCCTTCGTGAGCGCGGCGGCGGTTCCACTCGGGAGAGCGACGCGAGATGGTCTTGACGTAGTATCGAAGGTCGGAGCCGGCGCAGAAGGATTTGGAGCCGGCCCCGGTGAGGATGGCGACGTAGAGCTTCGGGTCGTCGCGGAAGTCGTGCCACACTTTCCAGAGATCCTGGTCGACCTGCTCTTCCAGGCAGTTCTCGTGCTCGGGGTTGTCGATGGTGACGTACGCGATGTGCCCCTTCTTGTCGTACTTGACCTTGCGGAGCTTGAGCGCCACATGGACCTCCGTCGGTTCGGCATCGCGATGAGTGGGGGGACTCTACCATGCCCGTGTTCGGCCTTCGCCGGCTGACGCCCGCGCACGCCGCGCTGCTGCGGGCGGCCACGGCGGCCGCGGGCAATGCGGGCGCGCCCGTGCTGGTGGGAGGCGCCGTGCGTGACGCCTGGCTCGGGCGGCCTTCCGTCGATCTCGACATCGCCGTGCCCGCCGGCGCCCTCGCGCTCGCGGCGCGGGTGGCCGAGCGCGTGGGCGGCACGTGCGTGGTCCTGGATGCTGAGCGCGGGTCCGCGCGAGTGATCGCGGGCGGCCGCGTTCTGGACGTCACGGACTTTCGTGCCCCCTCGCTCGAGGCCGACCTCGCCCTGCGCGACTTCACCGTGAACGCGCTCGCGGTTCCGCTGCGCGGCCTCCTTCGTGACGGCCGTGCGCGCATCGTCGATCCCACCGGCGGGCTTGCAGATCTAAAGTCACGGCGGCTGCGGCCGCCGTCGCCGCGCGTGCTGGACGACGATCCCCTGCGCGCGCTGCGAGCCGTCCGCCTCGAGGCCACCCTGGGGCTGCGCTTGACGCCGGGCGCGGTGCGCGCGGTGCAGGCGATGGCGCCCGCCCTCGCGCGTACCTCTGCCGAGCGCGTGCGCGACGAGCTGGTGGCGCTCCTCGACCTGCCCCACACCGCGCGCGCGTTACGGCGCGCGGACACGCTGGGGCTGCTCGCCGTGATCTTTCCCGAGGCGCAGCCCATGCGCGCTACCGCGCAGCCCGCCCCCCATCGCTTCGACGTCCTCGAGCACTCGCTGCGCGCGGTGGCCGGATGCGACCGCATCGTGGAGCGGCCGCAGGCGCTCGCGCCCTTCGGCGACGAGCTGGTGGCACACCTGGCGTCGCCGCTGGGCGGGCAGGTGGACCGGCGCCGCGCGCTGAAGCTGGCCGCGCTGCTGCACGACGTGAGCAAGCCGGAGACGCGGCGGCGCATCGCAGGAC
>JBKKCN010000473.1:0-7827 GCA_046712525.1 Candidatus Rokuibacteriota bacterium | reverse complement strand
CATCCGGACCTGCGACTATGCCATCGACCTCCACACGCCCACTCGGGGCGGCCGCTACGTGCCCATCGCGATCCTGCCCCCTCCCGGTCTGGGTGAAGCCTCGCGACGCGCCGAGGAGCTGGCGGTCGCCTTCGGGTGCGGGTACGTCGTGAAGACCGACAAGGGCATGTACGTGCGCGACGGCATCCTCTGTGTCGAGGCCACGCGCGCGGGCATCCCTGCCTTCACGTTCGAGATCGGCGAGGGAGGCCGGCTCGAGCCGGAGATGGTCGATGTGGGCACCAGGTGTGTGTGGAACGCGCTCCGGCACTTGAAGATGGCCGACGGAAAGCCCGAGCCGCCCGCGCGCGCGGTGCGCGTGCGGGAGTTCGTCGGACTGCGCGCCTCGCGCGGTGGGCTCCTCACGACCGCCGTGGAGCTGGGGGCGGCGGTGCGTCGCGGCGACGTGCTGGCGCGGATCACCAGCGTGTACGGCGAGGAGGTGGAGACGATCAGGTCGCCCTCCGACGGCCTCTTCATCCGGTCCACCACCCTCTCCACCGTGGCGCAGGGGGAGCGCGTGGCGACGATCGGCATTCCCGAGTGACCGGCGGCGATGCCTGCGGCATGAGCAGCAGGGCAAACCCGTTGTGGCTCGCGGTGCCGCATGAGATAGTCGGCGCCCAAGCCCTGAACCCCAGCCCATTGAAGGGAACTCGTAGGAGGACAGCGATGAGGATGACGTTCGTGGCGAAAGCGCTCGTGCTCGTGGCGGCATGTCTGATGGTCAGCGGCGCGTGGACGACGGAAGCGCAGCAGGAGTCGCTGAAGGTCGGCTTCATCCAGCCGCTCTCCGGCCCCATCGCCGCCGCCGGCTCCTATATCACCAACGGTGCCAAGATCGCGCTCGACCGCGTGAACGCCAAGGGCGGCGTGAAGGGGCGCCGGCTCGAGCTGATCATCGAGGACAACAAGTCGGACCCGGCGGAGACGCGCAGCGCGGCCGAGAAGCTCATCGTGCGCGACAAGGTGCCCGTCATCATCGGCGCCTGGGGCAGCTCGATGACGCTCGCCATGATGCCGCTCGCCGCCCAGCACAACGTGCCCATCATCGTGGAGACCTCCAGCTCGGTGAAGATCACGGATCCCAAGACGCCGGGCTCGAAGATCGTCAACCGCATCAGCCCCACCAGTGAGCTCGAGGCGCTCGGCGTGGAGCCCCTGCTCCCGCAGCTCGGCATGAAGAAGGTCGGCTACATTGCCGTCAACACCGACTGGGGCCGGGGCGCGGTGGTCGCCTTCGGTGACGTGCTGAAGAAGCAGGGCAGCAAGATCGAGCTCGTCGAGTACGTGGGCCAGGCCGACACCGACTTCTACTCCCAGCTCACGAAGTTCAAGGCGGCGGGCGTCGATTCCGTCATCATCACCGACGACGCGCCGAAGACCGCCAAGATGCTGCAGCAGATGAAGGAGCTCGGGCTCAACGCCAAGGTGTTGGTCACCGGCGGCTCCGCGTGGCCGGACTCCATCGTGCAGCTCGCGGGCGCGCCCGCGGCCGAGGGCGTAATGTTCATCAGCTTCTACAACCCCTACGACCACTCGCTTGCCGGCGACGCCGAGGCCAGCCGCGCCTACGTCGACGAGTGGAAGAAGCGCGGGCTGCCGTGGATCGGCGTGGTGGAGGGGATGCGCGGCTTCGACGCCGTGAACCTCGTCGCGCGCGCGCTGGAGACGGCGGGGGATCCCACGCCGGCGAACGTTCACGAGGCCATCCGGCGCACCGAGCTGCGGGCGCTGTACGGCCTCATCAAGTTCGACAAGATGGGACAGAGCTTCCCGAACATCCTCCTGACGCAGGTGAAGGACGGCAAGTACGCGATGGTCGGCGTGACCTCGAGCGCCAAGCTCTGGAACGCCGCCGCGGCGAAGTAACACCCGATCGGTTCGTGACCGGTTCATGACGACGATGCCGGCGGGCCGCTGACCGAGGCCCGCCGGCGCCCCTGCCATGATCGCCGAGCTCGTCCAGCACGTCGTCAACGGCCTCATCATCGGCGGCGGCTACGCGCTGATGGGGATCGGGCTCACGCTCATCTTCGGGATCATGCGCGTGGTCAACTTCGCCCACGGCGAGTTCTACATGCTGGGCGCGTTCCTGCTCTTCTCCCTCTTCGGCTCGCTGGGCATCAACTTCTTCGTGGCCAGCGCCGCCGCCATCGTCGCCGTCGGCCTCTCCGGCGCGCTCGTCGAGCGTGTGATCCTGCGCCCGCTCCGCGAGCAGCCCATCGAGATTCCCATGCTCGCCATGGTGGCGCTGTCGGTCATCCTCCAGAACGCCGCCATCCTGATCTGGGATCCGTCGCCGAAGACGATCCGGCACCCGTTCTCCCCCATCCCCATCGTGCTCGGTCCCATCCACGTGGTGGCGATTCGCATCTTTGCGGGCGTCGCCGCCGTCGCCCTCATCGTCGCCTCGCACCTCTTCATCCAGAAGACACGCCTCGGCAAGGCCATGCGCGCGACGTTCCAGGACGGCGAGATGGCGCGGCTGGTGGGGGTGGACGTCGACCGCGTCTACATGGCCACCTTCTCCTTCGGTGCGGCGCTCGCCGGGGCCGCGGGCGTGCTCCTCGGCAGCGTGTTCTGGGTCTATCCGGCCATGGGCGATCACGCCGCGCTGAAGTCCTTCGCGGTCGTGATCATGGGCGGCCTCGGCGACTTCCTCGGGGCCATTGTGGGCGGCCTGCTCCTCGGCATCGCCGAGAGCCTCGGCGCCGCCTACATCTCGTCGGGCTACAAGGACGCCATCGGCTTCGTGATGATCATCGTCCTGCTGCTGTTCCGGCCCGCGGGGTTGTTCGGCCGGCGTGACCGCCCGCGGTGAAGCCGTCCGTGCCCGCGCTGGTCGTGCTGGCCGTGCTCGCGGTGATGCCCCTCGTGCTCGACGACTACTACGTGCATCTGTTGATCATGACCGGCATCTTCTTCCTGCCCGCGGCGGGGATGAACCTGCTCCTTGCCGGCGGGCAGCTCACGCTCGGCCACACCGCGTTCTTCGGCATCGGCGCCTATACCTCCGGCCTCCTCGCGCTGCACTGGGGCGTGTCGCCGCTGTACGGGATGCCGGTGGCGGCCGCGCTGTCCGCCCTCATCGGCTATCTCCTCGGCAGACTGACGCTGCGGCTGCGGGGCGCGTACTTCGTCCTCGTGACCATCGGGTTTGCCGAGGTCATCCGGCTCGTCGCCACCAACTGGATCGATCTCACACAGGGGCCGCTCGGGCTGCCGGGCGTGGCGCCGTTCGACCTCGGGCGCGCCGACTGGGTGCTGACCAGCAAGCGGCAGTATTACTACGTCATGCTGCTGCTGTCCGCGGTCACGTATGCGCTGTGTGCGCGCCTGCTCGGCTCGCGCTTCGGCCGCGCGCTCGTGGCCGTGCGCCAGCACGAGAGCCTCGCGGAGTCGGTCGGTGTGAGCCCGTATCGAACGACGCTGGCGGCGATGGTGGTCGCGTGCGTCCTCGCCGCCGTGGCCGGCAGCTACTACGGCCACTACACGCAGTTCCTGTCACCCGAGGTGTTCTCGTTCTACAACACGGTGACGATGGTGGTGATGGTCGTTGCCGGCGGCCAGGGCACGGTGGCCGGCCCCGCCGTGGGCGCGCTCGTCTTCACCTTCGTGCCCGAGCTGCTCCGCATGGCGTCTTTCTACCGGGTGCTGATCTACGGTGTCATTCTCCTGCTCTCCATCATGTTCATGCCGCGCGGCATCGTGGCCGCTCTCGCGCGCCTGCGGCCCCGCGCGCGTCCGGCCGCGCCGGAGCCGGCGGCAGCCACGTTGGCCCTGCGCGCGGAGCGCGATGACGCGGAGGCGAGCGGCGGCCACGCGCTCGATGTGCAGGGCATCACGGTACGTTTCGGCGGTCTCACGGCGTTGTCGGACGTGACCTTTTCGCTGGAGCGCGGCGGAATCCTGGCGCTCATCGGCCCCAACGGCGCCGGCAAGACGACCGCCTTCAACGTCATCACGGGCTTTCAGCCGCCCACCGCCGGCCGCGTGATGCGGGACGGCAGCGTTGACCTCACCGCGCTCGCGCCGCCCGAGGTGTGTCGCCAGGGTCTCGTGAGGATGTTCCAGAAGGCCAGCGTGTTCCCGGAGTGCACCGCGCTCGAGAACGTCATCATGGCGGGTCACCGGCTGGGTCGCGCCGGCTTCTGGGCGCTCGTTTTCAGGACGCGCGCGACGAGGATCGAGGAGCAGATGCTCGCGGCACGGGCGGGCGCGCTGCTCGCGTTCACCGGTATCGCGTCCCGCGCGCACGAGGTCGCCCGCAATCTGTCCTACGGCGAGCAGCGGCTCCTCGGCCTCGCCATCGCGCTCGCTCCGGGGCCCTCCGTGCTCCTGCTCGACGAGCCGGCGGCCGGGCTCAACCCCGCCGAGACGCAGCGGGTGATGGCGCTCATCCAGGAGATCCGCCGGCAGGGCGTGAGCGTGCTCCTCGTCGAGCACGACATGAAGATGGTGATGGGCATCTCGGACCGTATCGTGGTGTTGAACTACGGCCGGAAGATCGCCGAGGGTCTTCCGGCGGACATCCGCCGCGACCCGGAAGTGATTCGCGCGTATCTCGGCTCGGGACAGATTGATGCTCGCGCTTGAGGACGTGCACGTCGCCTATGGCAACGTGGAGGTGCTGCGCGGCGTGAGCCTGCGCGTGGCGGCGGGCGAGCTCGTCTGCCTCATCGGCGCCAACGGGGCCGGCAAAACGACCACGGCGAAGACCATCTCGGGGCTGCTGAGGCCGCGCGGCGGCCGCGTGACGTTCCTGGACGCGCGCATCGACGGACGTCCTGCGCATGAAATCCTGCGATCCGGCATCGCGCACTGCCCGGAGGGCCGGCGCATCTTTCCGGACATGACCGTGCGCGAAAACCTCGAGATGGGCGCCTTCGTCCGAGGACGGGCAGCCGGGATCGCCGCGGATCTGGAGCGGCTGCTGGAGCGCTTTCCGGTGCTGCGCGAGCGCACACGGCAGCTCGCGGGGACCCTCTCCGGCGGCGAGCAGCAGATGCTCGCCATCGCGCGGGCGCTGATGTCGAACCCCAAGCTGCTCGTGCTCGACGAGCCCTCGCTCGGATTGTCGCCCACGATGGTGGAGACGACCTTTCAGCTCATCGCCGACATCCGGCGCCAGGGGGTGACCGTGCTCATCATCGAGCAGAACGCCTACCTCGCGCTGCGGATGGCCGATCGTGGCTACGTGATGGAAACCGGGCGCACGGTGCTGGAGGGTGAAGCGCGCACCCTCCTCGACAACGAGCACGTCCGCCGCGCGTATCTCGGAGGCTGACAGCGTCGGCCGATGCCCGGCGCCGGCAGCCCCGGGCATCGCCGCACTGCCCTCATCCCTTCATCAGATGCGCGAGGTACTCGAACACGGGTGGCCAGATGAGGGTCGTCGCGACGCCGACGGCGACCAGGAACGTGATCATCCAGCGGGAGAGGTTGAGCGCGCGATCGCGCAGCGTGTAGTGGAGGATCCCCCAGCTTGCGAGCCACGCCACCGCCGACAGCGTCTCCTTGCCGGAGTAGGGGCCGATCCCCGCCGCCCCCGGCATCCAGAGCTTGCCGATCGAGTGTACCCAGGTGTTGAACCCGGGGGCCGCGGCCGTGAAGACGTTGACGATCGCCAGCGTCAGCATTCCGATGGCCGCGCCCATCAGCGCGGCGACCGCGATGCCGCTGGGGACGTGTTTGCGGGGCGTCCACGCCACTTCGACGATGCCGTTCTCTTTGGCTTTCGGTTCAATGATCGTGCTCATGGTGTCCTCCCGGCCCGCGCTCAGGCGGCCTTCAGCTTGGTGACGGCGGCGCCGAGTCCGAATGCCACCACGAGGTAGAAGAAGGAGAGGCCGAGAAGGAGGGCCACGCTATAGCGCAGCCAGGTCCGCTCGAGCACCTGGTTGCCGTACCGCCACAGGATGAACGCCGCGCACACCATCAGCGGCAGCGTGAAGAGCGCGCTGAATTCCTTGAACTCGAAGAAGATCTGGTGGATGTCCGGCATGTTCTTCAGGAAGTAGCTTCGCGGCGAGTCAGGGGTCTTCGCCCGGTAGTAGATGTAAAGCCAGTTGCCGCAGCCGATCGCGATGAGGGACATCGTCGCGCCCACCACCGACAGCAGCTGGAGATCCGCGAAGGCGCGAATGTGTCCGGTCAGCAGCCGCCAGCCCAGATAGAGCCCGATGGTCCCGATGAACAGGTACAGGAACGCGGCCATGCCGTGGATCGCGGCCGGGAGGGCGCCCGCGCCGGCGCCGAGCAGCGTCGTGAACGGCGACGTCAGCAAGGTAAACGCGAGCGCGCTCGCGATCATGATGACCACGACCGCCACCAGAGAGCGGGTCGACGCCTCGCGGACGTCGTGCACGTCGTGCATCACACTCATACGGTTCTCCTGTCCCGGTCGGTCATGACTGATCTCCTCGATGTCATCCCACGACCGGCGCGGGTGTGATGATGGGCTCCGAGTCCGCTCCGACAGCCCGACGGATCACGTCGAGCACTGCCGACTCGTCGAACGGTTTCCACAGGTGACCGGCGGCTCCGGATTTTTCGATACGGGTGCGGGTGGAGGTGTCGTCGTGCGATGTGATGAAGACGACGGGGACGGCGAGTCGCTGCTGGAGCTCGAACCCGCTCATCTCGTTCATGTGAACGTCGAGAACGAGGCATGCCGCCTGCCCGTGCGGCAGCCACGCAAGGAAGTCGCCGGCGGAGGCGAACGTCTCCACCTTGTAGCCAGCCGCCTGCACAAGGCGATGGAGCGAGCGACGCACGGACTCGTCGTCGTCGACAATGGCGATGATCGGAACATCTTTCACGCTGAGCCCTCCTCTAAGCGAACTCTAGAGGACCGGTCCCGGGCGCGCTATTGGACCTTGGTCGCGTACGGGGACAGAGAAGCGACTGTGTCGGAACGGCCGCCCGGGCGCCGGGTCCCTTCGAACCTATTGGACCTTGGTCCAATAGCCGATGGCCGCCGCAGGGAGGAAGCTGCGCGTCAAAGGAGAGCTCACATGAACGGGATCAAGAGCTGGATCAAGCCGGCGGTATGGGGTGTGGTCGTCGGCAGTATTTTCACGATGATCGTCGGCTTCAACTGGGGCGGCTGGACATCGAGCGGCACCACGGATCGCATCGCGCAGGAGCGGGCGACGACGGCGGTGACGGCGGCGCTGGTTCCTGTCTGCCTCGAAAAGTCGAAGGCCGATCCTGCCGTGGTCAAGAAGCTCAGCGCGCTCAAGGCTCTGACGTCGTCCTACGATCAGCGCGACGCGGTGGCCAAGGACGGCTGGGCCACCGTGGGCGGAGGCGAGGCCAATCGCGACGTCGCGGAAGCGTGCGCGTCGCAGCTTCTGAAGGTGGCCGCGAAGTAGGCGGCCGCTACACCTCCGACGGCGTCGGGTACCGCGGCGGCTCGGCGGCTTGCCGCGTTCCATTGCGCTCGAGCCCATCGAGGACGAACTCGGTGTGCCGGCTGAAATGGAGGAAGAGCGCCATGAGGTCGATGGCCGTCTGAAAGTTACGCGGTCGCGTCACGAGCACGTGCAGGATGTTGCGCCAGAAGTACCAGGCCGTCTCGTGCTTGAACCCGAGCCGCCACACCACGGCCGCAAGGGCGGCGATCTCGGGCCAACGGCCTCTGGGCGCGCCGAGCTGCTTGGGCTGTCGACGGAGTCGACCGACGAGCGTCAAGACCCGGTCGAAATAGGGTTTCGGCGAGTACAGGCGACGCAGGATCGACGCGAACTCGTCGAGAATCTCCGCGCGAGGCCGCGCCGGCGT
>JBKKCN010000472.1:0-5480 GCA_046712525.1 Candidatus Rokuibacteriota bacterium | reverse complement strand
CGGCCGGGGGTGTGCGGGTTTTGGTGGTGCGCCCCGGGTTGGCGGGGGGGGGACGAGGGGGGGGGGGCTGGGGGGGCCGGTCGAGGCCCCCCATCCAATCAATCCCCGCGGTGGCGCTGCCGGATTCCGAGCGGGCACGGCGTCCTGAGTGGCTCGTCTTTCTGGCGCGCCTCGCGAAGCGCCGCACCGCGCTCTTCGGCCTCGTCGTGATGGTGGTGGTGCTGGTGACGGCGGTGGCGGCGCCCATCGTGTCGCCCTTCGACCCCCTGGAGCAGGACATCGGCGATCGCCTCAAGCCCCCGGGCTGGCGCGACGAGGGTGGTCGCGTACGCCCCCTCGGCACCGACCACCTCGGCCGCGATCTGCTCGCGCGCGTCATCTTCGGGGCGCGGCCGGCGCTCCTCGTCGGCTTCGCCGCCGTCGCCATCTCCGGGCTCCTCGGCATGGCGGCGGGCCTGGTGTCCGGGTACTTCGGGGGGCGGGTGGACGACGTGATCATGCGGCTGGCGGACATCCAGCTCGCCTTCCCGTTCATCCTGCTCGCCATCGCGGTCATCGGCGTGCTGGGCCCGAGCCTGAGGACGATCATCATCGTGATCGGCGTGTCGAGCTGGGTGGTGTACGCGCGCATCGTGCGGGGCGCGGTGCTCACGCTGCGCGAGCGCGAGTTCGTGCAGGCGGCGCAGGCGCTCGGGAGCGGGGACGCGCGCATCGTGCTGCGTCACGTGTTGCCCAACGCGCTCACCCCGTGGCTCGTGGTGGCCCCGCTCGACATGGCGCGCGTCATCGTGATCGAGTCCGCGCTCTCGTTCCTCGGGCTCGGCGTGCAGCCTCCCGCGCCCACCTGGGGTGGCATGCTCGCCGACGGGCGCGTCTACATCTCGACGGCGTGGTGGCTGGCGACCTTCCCCGGGCTTGCCATCCTCGTCACCGTCCTCGGCATCAACCTCTTCGGCGACGGCCTGCGCGACACCCTCGATCCCCGCTTGAAAGTGTAGGGCCGCACCCGAAGGAGCAGGTCAACGCGCTTGCAACACCCTCTCGCTCCGAGCGTTCCAGCGCCGCGCGACGCCGGCGACGATCAACGCCGCCACCGCGCCCGCGGAGTCGAGGGCCACGTCCATGGCGCTGCCCGAGCGCGTGGGCACCGTCGTCTGGTACAGCTCGTCCACGCCCGCCCACGCCACGCTGATGGCGAGCGCCGCCCAGGTGGCGGTGGTCACGGGCAGCACGCGCTCGCGCAGGAACGCCCGCAGCCAGAGGCCGGCGAGGATGCCGTAGATGGTCAGGTGGGCGACATGGCGCAGCGCCGCGTTCAGCTTCCAGACCTGCACGCGCGTGATCGAGGGTACGAGCCAGCGCAGCCACTCCTCGAGGTACCCGCCCGTATTCCCGGCGGCGAACTGGCTCGACGAGAACGCGATGATGGCCGTCATCCAGAGCACCGGAGGCAGCCACGAGAGCAGGCGCTTCACGCGTCTATGATACAGTCGTGCGGATGCTCGGCGAGATCCTGGACGATCTGCTGATCTCCGCCTCCACCGGGCCCTGCATCACCGCCACCCGACACTTTCCCGCGCGCGCTCCCGTCTACGCGTCCTTTCCGGCCTCCCTCGACGCGCGGCTCGTGGACGCGCTCCGCGCGCGCGGCATCGAGCAGCTCTACTCTCATCAGGCGCTGGCGTGGGAGCGCGTGGAGCTCGGCAAGCACGTGGTGGTGGTCACGCCCACCGCCTCCGGCAAGACGCTTTGTTACAACCTGCCCGTGCTGCAGGCGCTCGTGCATCATCCGGACGCGCGCGTGCTCTACCTGTTTCCCACCAAGGCGCTCGCCCAGGACCAGCTCGCGGAGCTCGAGCAGCTCGCCAAGCAGCTGCCCGAGATGCGGATGTTCACGTACGACGGCGACACGCCGCAGGACGCGCGGCGGGCGGTGCGGGCGCGCGCGAACCTCGTGTTGACGAACCCCGACATGCTGCACTCGGGGATCCTCCCTCACCACACCAAGTGGGCGAGCCTGTTTCAGAATCTTCGGTACATCGTCATCGACGAGCTGCACGCGTATCGAGGGGTGTTCGGCTCGCACCTGGCCAACGTGCTGCGGCGCCTGGCGCGCATCTGCGCCCATTACGGCTCGGCGCCGCAGTTCATCATGGCCTCGGCCACCATCGCCAATCCGGGCGAGCTGGCGAGCCGGATCACCGGGCTCGCGGTTGAAGAGATCAGGGAGAGCGGCGCGCCCACCGGCGACAAGACGTTCGTCTGCTACAACCCGCCCGTGGTCAATCCGGAGCTCGGCATCCGCGCGCCCTATCTGGGGGAGGCGGCGAAGATCGCCCTGCGCTTCCTGCGCGAGCGAATCCCCACCATCGTCTTCGCGCAGAGCCGGCTCTCCACCGAGGTGCTGCTGACGTCGATCAAGAGCGGCGTCGCCGACCGCGCCACCGGTGACGCCGGCATCGTGCGCGGCTATCGCGGCGGCTATCTGCCCACGCGCCGGCGCGCCGTCGAGCAAGGACTGCGCGCGGGCGAGGTGCTCGGCGTGGTGTCCACCAACGCCCTCGAGCTGGGTGTGGACATCGGCCACCTCGACGTGGCCGTCCTCGCCGGCTATCCGGGCACGATCGCCTCCCTCTGGCAGCAGGCTGGTCGCGCGGGCCGGCGTTCGGAGGCGTCGACGGCGATCATGGTGGCGACGAGCGCGCCCCTCGACCAGTTCATGGTCACGCACCCGGACTATCTGTTCGGCACGCCGCCCGAGCACGCACGGGTGAACCCCGACAACCCCTTCATCCTCGTGAACCATCTCAAGTGCGCCGCCTTCGAGCTGCCCATCGGCGAGGCCGACACCTTCGGCGAGGTGGACGTTCGCAAGTTCCTTGCCGCCCTCGAGGACGAAGGCGTGCTGCACCGGGCGGGCACGCGGTATCACTGGGCCTCCGAGACCTACCCCGCCGATCACGTCTCGCTGCGCACGGTCACCACCGACAACTTCCTCGTCATCGACACCACGTACCGCGACGAGAAGCAGACGAAGAAGCGGCACATCATCGCGGAGGTGGACTGGGGCAGCGCCTTCGCGACCATTTATCCGAAGGCGATCTACCTCGTGGAGAGCGAGCCCTACGAAGTGCAGGAGCTGCGCTTCCGCGAGGACGAGGAGAAGGTCGCCTACGTCAAGAAGGTGAACGTCGATTACTTCACCGACGCCATCAGCGCCAAGGGCGTGTGGATCCTGCAGCGGCTCGAGGGCCGCGAGCATGCCGCCTACCTTGCCGAGCAGGGCGAGGTGCTGGTGGCCGAGAAGGTCGTCGGCTTCAAGAAGATCAAGCACGGCACGCTGGAGAACGTGGGCTCGGGGGAAGTGGAGCTGCCCCAGCAGGAAAAGCAGACCACCAGCGTGTGGCTCACGGTGCCGCCCGCCACGCTGCAGCGCGTGAGCCCCTCGCGCGCGGAGCTCATCGACGGCCTGCGTGCGGTCGCGTACCTGCTGCATCACCTGGCGCCCATCTTCCTGCTCTGCGACATCCGCGACCTCGGCTCCTGGCTGGGTGACACCACGCCCGCCACCGCGGGCGTGGTGGCCACGCGCGAATCGGCGAAGGCGCGGCTGATGGCCGCCGACGTGTTCCAGCCGACGATCTATCTCTACGACTCCCACGCGGGCGGCATCGGGCTCGCCGAGCGCGTATTCGAGGTGCTGCCCGACCTGCTCAAGCACGGCCTGCGCACGCTGGAGGGCTGCGCGTGCAAGGCCGGGTGTCCTTCCTGTGTCGGTCCTGTGAACGAGGTGGGCCGGCGCGCCAAGACCGTCGCCGCCGCGCTCCTGCGCGCGCTCACCGTCTGACGAGGCGTTCTGCACAGTCTCGATGACCTGCGGCGCATCATCCGGCGCATCGAGACGCGGCCGCCGCCGCGCGCGGCGCCGGAGCCGTCCGAGCAGGTTCTCGGTGGAGAGGTGGTGGACACCGGCGAGGGCCAGCTTCTGGTCGTCCGCCGCCGTTACCCGCTCGCGCATCGCCACGGGCGCCTGAGCCTCGGCTCCGCCCTCGCCGCCCCCCTCGATCTTCTCGCCGCCCTCGCCCGGATGGACTCGCCTCCTGGCGCTGCGACCGGCCTGCTGTTCATCGACACCGAGACCACGGGCCTCGCGGGCGGCACCGGGACGTATGCGTTCCTCGTGGGAACGGGTGCCTTCGAGATGGGTGGCGCGGACGGCGACGGCTTTGTGGTGACGCAGTACTTCATGCGGGACCTCGACGAAGAGCCGGCCCTCCTCGCCGCGCTCGCGCCCGTGCTCGCGCGCGCCACCGCCCTCGTGAGCTTCAACGGCACCGGCTTCGATCTGCCCCTGCTCGAGACGCGCTTCGTCCTCGCCCGCCGGCGCTGGCGGGCCGCTCTGCCGCACCTGGACCTGCTGCGCCCGGCGCGCCGGGTGTGGACGGCGTGCATGCCCGACTGCCGTCTGGCCACGCTCGAGCGAGAAGTCCTCGGCCTCGTCCGGGACGACGACGTGTACGGCTCGCTGATTCCCGCGCTCTATTTCGATTTCCTGCGCTCGCGCCGTGCGGCTCCGCTCGTGCGGGTCTTCGCGCACAACCGTGACGACGTGCTCTCGCTGGCGGCGCTGCTCGGCTGGTTCTTGCAGGCGCTGGGCGGGACGCCGGCGCTCGCCGCCCAGGAGTGGGCGGGGATAGGTCGGCTGTGGGAGCCGGTGGATCTCGAGCGCTCGCTCGCCTGCTATCGCCGCGCGCTGGAGGCCGGGCTGGCGGGTGACCACGCGCACTGGGTACGCCTGCGGCTGGCGTGGTGGGAAAAGCGCTCGGCGCGCTGGGAGGCCGCCTGCGCGCTGTGGGAGGCGGCGGCGCGCCACACCATCTTCGACCCGCGCCCGTGGGAAGAGCTGGCGAAGTTTCACGAGCACCGTCGTCGCGACTTCGTGGCCGCGCGCTCGGTCGTCTCCGCCGCCCTCGACATTGCCCGCTCCGCCGGCATCGCAGGGCCGGTCGTCGACGCCTTCACCCACCGTCTCGGCCGTATCGAACGGCGCCTGACGGTCACGGAGTCCCGAATGTAGAAACGCGTGGGTGAGTAAAGTTTTTGCCTACCGCCCCTTGCGGTTGCAGATTGCCGTTCTGCCGCGGATACTTACAAGCCTTCGCGGTTCATCCACTGTGACTGCAACGATCTTGCTCGTCGATGATTCACCGACCATCCGCCGCATGGACACGGCCTCGCTCCGTGACATTCCGGACGTCCACTTCGTGGAGGCCGGCAGCGGTCTCGAAGCCATCGAAAAGCTCGCGCTCGCGCCGGCGGCCCTGGTGATCCTCGATCTCAACATGCCGGATATGCACGGCCTGGAGGTGCTGACGTTTCTCCGCGGCCATCAGCGTTACCGTGCGGTGCCGGTCCTCGTCGTCACCACGCGTGGTGACGAGGAAAGCCGCACCGCCGCCATGGCCGCGGGCGCCACCGCC
>JBKKCN010000471.1:0-3080 GCA_046712525.1 Candidatus Rokuibacteriota bacterium | reverse complement strand
CTCTCGCACGTGCGCGGCTTTCCCGCGACGGTCTCGAACCACGTCAAGGACCTGCTCCGCCACTACCAGCCGTCGGAGCTGCCAGCGGACCTGGTGGAGGGCATGGAGCGCGTCGCCAACTACGACTATCTGAAGCACGGCCAGGCCGACGCGCCGCACACGCGCGCCGTGACCGACGCCATGGCCGAGCGCCTCACGCTGATCGGCACCGCCGAGGAGATCCGCGCCAAGATCGGGCGCCTCGCGAAGGCCGGCGTCACGCACGTGTGTCTCTACATCGGGATCGTGGAGCCGGAGCTGCACGTCTCGACGCTCGAGACCTACGGGCGTGAGATCATTCCCCACTTTCGCTGATCGCCGTTTCGCACCTGAGTTTAAGGAGGAAGTAACCCATGGCACTCCCGGTGGTCGTAACCCTTCTCGTCGCCTTCGTGCTCGCCCTCGCCAGCCCCTCGCCGGCGCAGCAGGAGAACGTCCTCAACGTCGGCAAGTACACGCAGCTGGGCTCCTACGACCCGCACGCGGGCGCGCTCGACACGCTGTGGTGGACGGGCAACAACTTCTACGAGTCGCTGCTCGACCTCAGCGACGACCTGAGCGGGCCGCGTCCGGTGCTGGCCACCTCGTGGACCGCGTCCAAGGACGGCAAGAGCTACACGTTCAAGCTGCGTGAGGGCGTGAAGTTCAGCGACGGGACCGCGTTCGACTCCACCGCCGTCAAGCTCTCCGTGGAGCGGGCGCAGGCGCTGAAGAAGGCGGCGTTCCTCTACGTCAAGCCGATCACGAAGGTGGAGACGCCGTCGCCGAGCACGGTCGTCTTCCACCTCGAGCAGCCGAACAACACCTTCCTCCCCGGGCTCCGGTTCCTCCTCGTCGTCAGCCCCAAGGCGCTCAAGGACCAGGGCAAGGACGACCAGGCCCAGGCGTGGCTTCGCGAGCACACGGCCGGCACCGGCCCCTACGTGCTCGAGAAGTGGGAGCCCAACATCATCCACGTCGGCAAGAAGAACGCGCACTACTGGCGTGGCTGGCCCGCCAACAAGTTCACCACGATCAACCTGCGCCACATCTATGAGCCCGAGACCCAGCGGCTCATGGTCGAGAAGGGCGAGCTCGACTGGTCGGAGAACGTCACGAAGGACTCGCTGCCCGCCCTCAAGCGGAACTCGAGCCTCACCGTGTACGAGAAGCTCGGCACGAGCCTCATGGTGACCTACCTCAACACCAACGTGGGGCCGACGAAAGATCTCCGGGTGCGCCAGGCGCTCCATCACCTCTGGAACCAGGAGGCCTTCAACGCCATCACCGGCCACACGGCGAACGACGGGCCCCTCTTCACGCCGCTCCTGGGCAAGGACTGGCGGATGGAGAACCCGTACCCGTACAGCCCGGACAAGGCCAAGAAGCTCCTCGCCGAAGCCGGCTATCCCAACGGCGGGTTCACGCTGCGCTACCAGTCGCAGAAGGGCGACGTCGACAAGCGGGCGATGTTCGAGGTGCTCCAGGGCGAGCTGAACAAGCTGAACATCAAGGTGGAGTTCTTCGACGACACGTGGCCCGCGCTCGTCAAGCGCGCCACCGACTGGGGGCGGGACAAGAGCCCCGACACGGCAATCCACCTCTTCGGCTACTTCCGCCCCATGTTCATCACGACGCCGCACGACTTCCTGTTCCACATGTACCACTCGGACGGCAATCCCATGAAGGGCGGGCGGAACTTCACCTACTACTCGAACCCGGAATACGACAAGCTCGTCAACGAGGCGATGACCACCCCCGATCGCGACCGTGAGCTCAAGCTCTCGCGCCAGGCCGCGGAGCTCGTGTGGCGCGACGCGGCTCTCATCGTGAACGGCCGCATCGTCGACAAGTTCGTCGCGCGCAAGGACGTGAAGGGCTTCGTCTACCTCGGCGACCGGGTCTCCTTCCGCTACTACGACATGTACCGGGAGCGCTGAGCCCGCACGGCGGCGCGATGCGCCTGCCCCGGCTTCTGCGCGGCGGCCCCTCTGTCCTGGGGGCCGCCGCCGTCCTCGCGCTCGCCGTCGGCATGACGCTCGCGCCGCAGCTCTTCACGGGCCGCGACCCCAACGCGATCGTGTTCATGGAGCGCCTCAAGGCGCCGAGCCTCGCCCACCCGTTCGGCACGGACGAGAACGGCCGTGATCTCTGGGCGCGCGTCGTGTACGGCGCGCGGCCGACGCTCACCGCCGCCGTGGCGCTGATCCTGATCTCGCTCGCCGTGGGCTCGCTCGCGGGGCTGGTGATCGGCTACGCGGGGCGGCGGGCCGACGAGGTGCTGATGCGGGTGACGGAGTTCTTCCTCGCCTTCCCGCAGATCGTCTGGGCGCTCGCGATCGCGTCGGTCGTCGGACGCGGGCTCGTCATCTGCGTGCTCGCGCTCAGCCTCACCTGGTGGGCCCAGTACGCGCGCCTCATGCGGGCGCAGGTCCTCGTCTACAAGGAGCGCGAGTTCATCCTCGCCTCACGGGCGCTCGGGCAGCGGGCGTGGTGGATCCTCCTGCGGCATCTGCTGCCCAACTGCTTTTCGCCGGTGCTCGTCAAGGCCACCATCGACGTGAGCCTCGCCATCCTATTGCTGGCGGCGCTCTCGTTCCTCGGCGTGGGGGCGCAGCCGCCGATGGCCGAGTGGGGTGCGATGGTGACGATCGGCCGCAAGTACCTGCTCGACTATCCCTGGTACGCGACCTTCCCCGGTCTCGCGATCTTCGTGGTGGTGCTGGCCTTCAACATCCTGGGCGAGCGCGTGCGCGACGCGCTCGACCCCGCGAGCAAGATCTATGTCCGCTCATAGTGCGCCGTGCGACTGATCCTCCAGCGCCTGCCGCTGCTGGTGATTCTCCTGGCCGCCATCTCGCTCGCCGTCTTCACGCTGGCGCAGCAGCTGCCCGGAGATCCGGCGTTCATCGCCGCCGGCGGCGGGGACGCGACGCCCGAGATGATCGCCCACGCGCGCGAGCGCCTCGGCCTCGACCGGCCGGTCTGGGTCCGCTACCTCTATTACATGCGCAACGCGCTCCAGGGAGACTTCGGCCGCTCGATGGTCAACAGCAAGCCGG
>JBKKCN010000470.1:0-7192 GCA_046712525.1 Candidatus Rokuibacteriota bacterium | reverse complement strand
CCGTCTCGCCCACGTACTTGTTCAGCAGCTCGGGTCCCTTGATGTTGAGGAAGAAGCCCTTGATCTTCTCGCCGCGCTTCTCCGAGATCTTCTCGGCGAGGTTGTTGGCGACGGCCTTCGCGATCATGGTCTTGCCGCAGCCGGGAGGGCCGTAGAGCAGCACGCCCTTGGGCGGCGTGAGCTTGTGCTCCTTGTAGTAGTCCGCGTAGAGGTACGGCAGCTCCACCGCGTCCCTGATGGTCTCGAGCTGGTTGCCGAGGCCGCCGATGTCCTCGTAGCCGATGTCCGGCACTTCCTCCAGCGACAGGTCCTCCACTTCACTCTTGGGCAGCTTCTCCAGCAGGTAGCCGGACCTCGCGTCCATGAGCAGGTGGTCGCCGATCTTGAGGCGATGCTGGCGGAGCGGATCGGCAATGATGCCGACCTTGTCCTCGTCCGCGCGCAGCGTCACGATGGCGCGCTCGGGGTCGAGCTGCTCCTTGAGGATGACGACCTCGCCCTGGATCTCGTAGCCCGCCGCCTGTACGACGTTCAGGCCTTCGTTGAGGACGAGCTCCTGGCCCGGCTTGAGGGAGGCGATGACGATCGAGGGGTGGACGTTCACCTTAACCTTGCGGCCCTGCGCGAGGACATTGATGGTGCCGTCGTCGTTGACCGACAGGTAGACGCCGTAGCTGGCGGGAGGCGCGGAAAGCTTGTCGACTTCTTCCCGCAGCGCCGTGATCTGCTCGCGCGCCTCGGTGAGCGCCTGCACGAGCTTTTCCTTCTGGCCCATGACGTCGGCCAGCTCGAGCGACCGGATGTATTCAGGGGAGTCAGCGTTCGTCTTGGAGGGGCCGCTCGTGGTCATAAGAGCCTCTGTTCTCTCAACGACGGTTCGTTGTTTCGGCCTCGCGCCGCTCCAGTCTCGGCGGCATCACCCCGATGAAGGTGGGTCTGTGCAACTAGAGCGCCAGACCGACGAAAGACGTGAAGACGGCCGCTTTCGGCGCTCCCGCGTGAGCTACGGGGCCGCAATTGCACGTTGTTCAATCAGCACGCAGCCGATTCCGGAAGGTCGTGCAAGAATTACAGGCAGGTTGCGGGCACGGAGGCACGACAAAGATGGGACTTGTGCCAAAGCTGTTCTACGGCTGGGTTATCGTCGGTGCGGCGTTCGTGTCCCACCTGCTCAGCTATGGCGTCGTCACCGTCGCCTTCGGCGTCTTCTTCCCTTTCATGGCGTCCGCGCTCAATCTGAGCCGCGGCCTGCTCGCCACCACCGGCGTCACCACCCGGCTGGCTGCCGCCGTCCTCGCGCCGCTGATCGGTCCCCTCATCGACCGCCGTGGCCCTCGTCTCGTCATGGCGGTCGGCGTCATCAGCCTGGGCGCGGGCGCCGCTACCCTTGCTCTCGCCCAGAACGTCGGCCACGTCTTCCTGGGCTATGGCGTGCTGATGTCGATCGGCCTCGTGAGCCTCGGCGAGCTGACGGCGGACTCGACCGTGGCGCGGTGGTTCATCCGCCGACGCGGCCGCGCGCTCGCCTGGGCGACGATGGGCATGTCCGTGGCGGGGATCGTCCTGCCCATTCCCCTCGCCCTCGGGATCGGCCGCTTCGGCTGGCGAATGGCGTGGATGAGCCTGGCCATCGCCATCCTCGTCCTCGGATGCGCGGCGACGGTGGCAATGCGGCACCGTCCGGAGGACAGCGGCCTCGTTTCTGACGGCGACGCTCCGCTCCCCGTCGGGGAGCAGCCGAGCCGGCACAAAGGTACGGGCGAGGGGTCGCTGACGGCACGCGAGGCGGTGCGGACCCCCGCCTTCTGGCTGCTAGTACTCAGCACCAACCTCGCGGCGCTGGCGCTCACGGGCGCCAACCTCCATCTCTTCTCGTATCTGATCGACAAGGGCCTTTCCGCGGGCGCCGCCGCCGGGCTGCTCACGTACCTCTACGTCATGCAGGGCGTGTCCAAGCCGGTGTGGGGCCTCATCGCCGAGCGGATCCACGTGCGCTACTGCATCGGCATGTGTTACTTCGGGGGCGCCATCGGCCTCGTGCTCCTCGTACGATCCGCGTCGCTGGAGACCCTGCTCGTGTTCGCCACGGTGTACGGGCTTACGCGGGGAGCCCAGGTGTTCGTGACGAGCCTTGCGTGGGCGGACTACTTCGGCCACGAGGCCCAGGGCGCGATCCGTGGCGTGGCCACGCCCTTCCGGCTCACCGCCTCCACGCTCGGGCCCATTCTGGGCGGATTCCTGTACGACGGCACGGGAAACTACCTGCTCCCCTTCAGTCTGTTTGCCGGTGGCTTTGCCCTCGCCGGACTGGTGGCGCTGCAAGCGAGACCGCCTGTAAAATGGGCGGGCTCGAAGGCCCCCCAAGCCCCCCGGCGCTCCGAGGCTCTTCACGATCGGTAGCGCCGCGACGAGCGGGCATCAGGCGGGCATCAGTTACCGGAGGCAACACCATGGCCAAGGGAAAGGACGCGAGGAGGACCCGGATCCGTGTGACCTCCCGCGCGCAGGGGCAAGAGGCGCTGCTCAAGACGGGGGCCCTGCAGCGCGCGATCTTCAATAGCGCCAACTTCTCGAGCATCGCCACGGACGCCAAGGGCGTCATTCAAATCTTCAATGTCGGCGCCGAGCGAATGCTGGGCTACACGGCCGCCGAAGTGGTCAACAAGATCACGCCCGCCGATATCTCCGATCCGCAGGAGGTGATCGCGCGTGCCCAGGCGCTCAGCGTCGAGCTCCGCACCCCGATCACGCCGGGCTTCGAGGCATTGGTGTTCAAGGCCTCGCGCGGAATCGAGGACATCTACGAGCTGACGTACTTCCGCAAGGATGGGAGCCGGTTCCCGGCGGTGGTGTCCGTCACGGCGCTGCGCGACGCGCGGGACGCCATCATCGGCTATCTCCTCATCGGCACCGATAACACCGCCCGTCAGCTCGTCGAAGCCGAGCAAAGGAAGCTCGACCAGCGCCTGCGCGACCAGCAGTTCTACACGCGCTCGCTCATCGAATCCAACATCGACGCGCTGATGACGACCGACCCCTCCGGCATCATCACGGATGTCAACAAGGAGATGGAGGCGCTCACCGGCTGTACGCGCGACGAGCTGATCGGCACGCCGTTCAAGAGCTACTTCACCGATCCGGAGCGGGCCGAAACCGGGATCAAGCGCGTGCTGAGCGACAAGAAGGTCACCGACTACGAGCTGACCGCGTGGGCCCGCGACGGGAAGAAAACGGTGGTGTCCTACAACGCCACCACCTTTTACGACCGGGGCCGCACGCTGCAGGGCGTCTTCGCGGCCGCGCGCGACGTCACGGAGCGCAAGCGGGTGGAGGCGGAGCTGCTTGAGGCCAAGGCCATGGCCGAGACCGCGAACCGGGCCAAGTCGGATTTCCTGGCGAGCATGAGCCATGAGATCCGAGCGCCGATGAATACGATCATCGGCATCGCGGACCTGCTCGCGAAAACCCCGCTCTCTCCGGAACAGAACAGGTATGTGCAGATCTTTCGTCGCGCGGGCGACAACCTGCTGAATCTCATCGACGACATTCTCGATCTCTCCAAAGTGGAAGCCTCGCAGCTCGAGCTGGAACGGATCGGGTTCTCGTTGAACGATCTGGTGGAGAAAGTGCGGGAGATGGTGGCGGTGCGGGCCCATGAAAAAGGCCTGACCCTGGTGTGCGAGATCGCGCCCACGGTGCCCAACGAGCGCGTGGGCGACCCCACACGGCTGCGGCAGGTGCTGCTCAATTTACTCGGCAACGCGATCAAGTTCACGGAATCCGGCGAAGTGGCCCTACGGGTCACGCCGGATCCGGACTCCTCCGTCCCCGGCGCTTTGCGGTTCAGGATCTCGGACACCGGCATCGGCATTCCGGCCGAGAAATTGGGCACCGTGTTCGAGCGATTCATGCAAGCCGATTCGTCCACGTCTCGCCGGTACGGGGGCTCGGGGCTGGGGCTCACGATTTCGAAGCGGCTGGTGGGACTGATGGGCGGGCGCATCTGGGTCGAAAGCGCAGTCGGCAAGGGCAGCGTGTTTTCGTTCGCCGTGCCGCTCGAGATCTCGGCGGGGGCCACGCGGCGGGCGGCGGTGCCGGTGGGCGCGGGTCCCGCGCGGCCACTGCCGCCGCTGCATATTCTCCTCGTGGAGGACTCCCCCGACAACACCACGATCACGGTCGCCTATCTTCAAGAAACGCCTTACCGGGTCGACATCGCCGAAAACGGCGCCGTCGGCTATGAGAAGTTCACGGCCGGACACTATGACCTCGTCCTGATGGACCGGCAAATGCCAGTCATGGATGGCTTGACGGCGACGCGCGCCATCAGAGAGTGGGAAGGGGCAAACCACCGGCCGCCCACGCCGATCATCGCGCTCACGGCCTCGGCTCTGAAGGGTGATAAAGAGAAATGTATGGCGGCGGGATGCACCGCCTACCTGACGAAACCAATCAAACAAGAGGTGCTGCTGCAAGCCATCAAGGAGCATTCCACGATCCTCGTGCGTGCGGACCCGAAATTCGCAGACCTGATCCCCGGCTTTCTGCAGAACCGCAGGCAGGATGTCATCGCGATGCGGGAGGCCCTGGATCGCCGTGACTTCGAGACCGTGGAGAGTCTGGGGCACGGCATGAAGGGCGCCGGGGGCAACTATGGATTCCAGGCCATCAGTGACATCGGCGCCGCCCTCGAGGAGGCGGCCAAGAGTGCCGACACGGAGGCGTCGCGGACGTGGGTGGACGAACTGTCCAGGTATCTCGATCGTGTCGAGGTCGTCCCCGGCTAGCCCGTCACGCGATTACTGGAGCTGGGTTCTGGCGAGGCAGGCGCGCACGCGTGCGGTGAGCTGCGGGATCGAAAAGGGCTTGGTCACATAGTCCGTCACCCCTGCCTCAAAGCCGGCGCGAGTGCTGGGCTCATCGGTCATGGCGGTCAGCATCAGCACAGGCAGGGGCTGTGTCTCCGGCCTGGCGCGGAGCGTTTTCATGACCGCAAGGCCGTCCATGCCCGTCATCTTGTAGTCCAGCACCACGAGGTCCGGCATGTGCGCGTCGATCATCCGGAGCGCCTCCGGGCCGCTGGTCGCCTTGCTGACCGTGTACTGATCCTGCTCCAGCGCGCGAACGATGATCGCGAGCGTGTCCGGGTGGTCATCAACCACCAGGACGTGAAATCGCCGCTGCGCGACGGACGCCTGGAAGCGATCCGCGGGAACGAACGGCTTCAAGGTCGAGCGCGGCTCCAGGACGAGTGCGCAACCTTCGTACGCGCAGAAGACATCGAGTCCCGTCCCGCGTTGCAAGGCGAGGGCGCGCGCCTTGCGCTCGATGTCCGCGACGAAGTGATCGTCGTGGCTTGGATCGTGGTGGGTCAGTGCGACCCGCCGTACGCCGGCCGCGGCGGCGATCTGCACCACGTAGTCGTACGTGCTGTGCCCCCAGGTTTTCTTTGGACCGTATTCCTCCGGCGTGTACTGAGCGTCGTGGATCACGAGATCGGCGTCCGCCATGAACTTCGCGTGGCGGCGGTCACCCTCGTGCAGGATGGACTCGATGCGACCCCGCTCCGCGCCGGAGCGCCACAGCTCATCGGAGAAGGGCTCGTGGTCGACCAGGTAGACCACCGCCACGCCGTCGGCTTCGACTCGGTAGCCCAGCGTCATGGCCGGGTGATTGAGAAATTGCGTCGCGACCCGCGCGCGCCCGATGGTATGGACGCCCTCGGTGAGGTCGTGGTAGGTGATCGCGGCCGGCAGCTGGCTCAGCTCGACAGGGAAGTAGGTGAACTCCATCTGGCCCGCCAGCACGTCGTGCAGCGAGCCCCGGCTGCCTGCCGGGCCATAGATGGCGGCGGAGTTGCCTGTGATAAAGGCCGGGCTGAAGAACGGAAAGCCCTGGATGTGATCCCAGTGCGTATGTCCGAGGAGAATGTTCGAGTGAATGGCTGTCTTGCCCTGGGCCATCAACTCGGCGGCGAGCCGGTGGGCGCCGGTGCCGCAGTCGAAGATCAGAAGGTCGCCGGCAGCCGTGGTCAGCTCGACGCAGGAGGTATTGCCGCCGAAGTGGTTCGTGCCGGGCCCGGGGGTGGCGATCGACCCCCTCGTTCCCCAGAAACGTACTCTCATCAGTCTGCGGCTCCCCTCGCCTGCGGCATCGACGACACGACGATCTAGCGCGGCCTCGTACCCGTGTACTCGCTGAGGAGTCCCGCCATCACGCGGCGCTGGACGTCCGCGAACCCGCTCTGCCGCAGAACGTCGAGGATCACGCCGGGCGGCACGCACTCGTCGATCGTGTCCCAGTAGTAGCGCATCAGCAGCGCGGCGTGTGGGTTCCGCGTGCGGAGCCGTGCCAGCAGGGGCGCAAGGCGGCAGAGGTAGATGCGGAACAACCGCCGGGTGAGCGCGGAGGACGGCCGCGAGACCTCGAGGATCACGACGCGGCCGCCGGGCTTCAGGACCCGCAGGTACTCCCTGAAGGTCACGGCGAGATCGGGAACATGGCGGAGGGCGAACCCCATGGTCAGCGCATCGAACCGCGCGGTCTCGAACGGCAGCGCCTCCGCTCGGCCCTGCACGAGACGAATCCTCGCCGCTCTCCGACTCTGCTCGCCGAGCATGCCGCGACTGGGATCGACACCGACCACCGCACCGGAGTGGCCGACGACGCGCAGTGCCGCACGGGCGAGGAGGCCGGTACCCGTGGCGACGTCGAGGACCTTCATGCCCGGTGCGACGCCGCCGCGCCTGAGCGCGAGGCGGCGGTAGTAGTACTCCGACCCGAGCGACATGATGGCGCCCATCCATTCGTAGTACGGCGCCGCGCCATCGAACAGCGCGCCCACGAACGGGCTGCGGTCCGCATCGCGCGCATAGTATTTGTCGAGTACCGGATGAGGGGCGGCGGGCCGTACGGTAGGGCTGGTCTCCGTGTCAGACATTCAACGTTCTCCTCGCGTGCAGAATGTAACGGGCGTGATGATAGCCGGGAGCGTGACCGGAAGCGAGGACGATCGAGCCCTGCGTGCCGGTCAGGGGGTCGTGGGAGGGAAATCGATATCGCGCGCGCCGGAGGTTCGCTGTCTGAATTCGGCGGGCACTTCGCGGCCGGCGTCGGTATAGGCGCGGCGGACGGCTTCGACATTGGGACTGAAGATGGTCTTGCGGTTGCTGCGCGCCCAGTCGTTGGCGTT
>JBKKCN010000469.1:0-5195 GCA_046712525.1 Candidatus Rokuibacteriota bacterium | reverse complement strand
CCCTGCGGGAGCGCCGAACCCGCCGGAGCGCTGGTTGCCGTACCCGCCACCGCCGCCTCCCGGCGGACGATCACCACGCGGCGCGTAGCCGCCGCCCCCGGGCCGCGGGCCACGCGGTCCGCCGCCGGGCGCACCGGCGCCACGGGGCGTGGCCTTGTCGACTCGGATCATGCGTCCGTCGAGGCTGGCGCCGTTGAGGTTGCTCATCGCCTTCTCGGCTTCTTCGGTGGTCGCCATTTCCACGAAGCCGAAACCCCGCGAGCGTCCGGTCTCCCGGTCAGTCATGACGGCGGCGGATTCGACGACGCCGTAGCGCGCGAAGGCCGCTCTCAACCCGTCGGTCGAGGTGGTGAAGGAGAGACCGCCAACGAACAGCTTCACGGGCATGAGAAGGCTCCTTTCGACTGTCGAATCGATCGGTACAGAGTATAGCCGCGTTCCCGACGGCTGCGCGTGCGTTCGATGGGTACAATCGAGCGTGAGCGCCCGCCACGATGCCCGCCAAAAATCCGGATCTGCATGGCAATGTCCCCGACGAAGCGCCGGTGGCGCTCATCATCATCGACGTGATCAACGATCTGGAATTCCCCGGCGGTGACCGGCTCCTGCGCCACGCGCTGCCCATGGCCGATCGGCTCGCCGCCCTCAAGCGCCGCGCGAAGGCGGCGGGCATCCCCGTCATCTACGCCAACGACAACTTCGGCCGGTGGAAATCGGATTTTCGCCGGATCCTCGAGCGCTGCCTGCAGGAGGGTACGCGCGGGCGGCGGCTCGCCGAGCGACTGGCGCCGGACGACGACGACTACTTCGTCCTCAAGCCGAAGCACTCCGCCTTCTTCGCCACCACGCTGGATGTGCTGCTGCGGTACCTGAGCGTCGAGACCGTCATCCTCACCGGCCTCACCGGCAACAGCTGCGTGCTCTTCACGGCGGCGGACGCCTACATGCGGGATCTTCACCTCGTGGTGCCCGCCGACTGCGTGGCGTCCATCGACGTGAAGGACAACCGGCGCGCGCTCGAGCACATGCGCAAAACGCTTCGCGCCGACGTCCGCCCCTCGCGATCCATCCCGGTGGAGCGGCTCGCCGCTGGTGTCGTGCCGGTGGCGTCACGTACTTCGAAAGGGCGGGCGTCAGGCGCGCGCGTCAGAAGGCGTCGCGTGCGGGCAGCAGGACGGCGACGGCGGTGAGCGCGGCCGCCAGCAGCACGGCCTGGAGATAGACCTCGCGCGCGCGCTGTCGCAGCTGGCTCACGAGCCAGGGATCCGTGATGGGCTCGTCCCCCGCGTCCGTTTCGCGCCGACCGCGCGCGGCCAGTCGTACTCACGTGTGCGTGCGCGCCTGGAAGAGCGCGAGGGAGGCGAACGCGAAGGGCAGGGCGACCGCGAGGCGGTAGCCGCGCGGGATGCCGGCGACGACCATGACGAGCGTGATACCGGCGCCGACGACGAGCAGCGCCCCCGCCATCAGGTAGCGTCGCCGCCGGCCGGAAGGGCCGATATTGTTGATCGTCTGAGTCATCGCGTTCGCCTCCGCCGATACGGTATCATCGTTGCGAAGGGTCGAATGTCGGTGCTAGATTCATCCCGTCATCGACATCCGCCGCCGTGCTTGAAGACGGCCGATCGCGTCCCGTGACGGGCCCCCGCCCGGCTGCGGGAAAGAGAGAGGATGGCCATGGAAGATGCCGTGACAGCGCAGGCCCGCGAGCGCGTGACTCGCTGGATCGCGGAGAGCCGTGAGCTCCTTGGACTGTTGCCCGGGCTGCTCGCCGACGACCACAAGTCGGAGCAGGCCGAGCGCGACAGTGATCGGATGCGCAAAGACGCCGAGGCGCTCCGCAAAGAGATCGGCGATCTGCGCAAGGAAAACGTCGAGCTGAAGAAAGACCACGACGAAGTCCAGAAAGCGATGGACGAGCTCAAGAGACAGAACGACACCCTGCGCGCCGAGAAGGAAGAGGCCGCGGGCGCCTTCGCCAAGCTGCTGGACACGGTGCAGTCCACGAACCAGATCGCGCAGAAGCTCGGGATGACGAAGAGTCCCTTCGCCCGCCAGTCCGCGCCCGGCGCCCCACCGGCCGCTGCCCCGAATCCCACGCCGCACGAATAAATCGTGCGGGCGGGGGGCGCTCAGGACGCCGCCCGCGCCTTGGCCCCGAAGGGCGACTTCGCGTCCTTCTTCAGCGTGATCCCCAGCTCATAGGTCTTCTCGCGCGCGGGATCGTCATTGAAGACCGCGATCCAGAGTGTCGAGTAATCCTTGCCGAGCCCGGGCAGCGCGCTGCCGCCCTCCGTCACTCGGTGTGCCTCCATCTTGGAGCTCGCCTTGCCGGCGGAGGGGATCGTCACCAGCCATCCGTTGGAGGAGGCGGCCCCCTCGATCGTGATGCGGACGTCGACTCCCCGCGCTTCCTTGATGTCCGCTGACAAGAGGAAGAACCGAGTCGTGAGCGGCGCCACCGTCGCCGTGAAGCGGTGCTCCGTGAAGCGCTGGCCGTCGGTGGCGAGCCGCTGGCCGCTCTGGTCGGAGTCGCCGATGCGCGTGGTGGGCCGCTGGAGCACCCGCGTGTCATCTTTGGATTCGAGGATGCGGGCCTGGAACCATACCGCGGGCTCCGGCAGCGCGCTCAGAAGGACGTTCTTCACGAACTCCGGGTAGGTCTCCGCCACCCGCCCTTCGGTGACGAGGTAGTCGTAGAGCTGGTCGCCCACGGGTCGCGTTTGCCCCGCCTTGAGACTGTTGAGCGCGTTGCCCACGCAGCCGGGCTTGTTCTTCTCCACGTGCTCCATGAGGATCGAATACCCGTAGGCGAGGAGGCCGTCCTCGTGCTGGGGACTCTGCTGGATCGGCACCGACAGCAGGTACGGATACTTGCCCAGCTCTTCCTTCACCGCGGCGCCGAAGTTCAGATTGTTCTTCCATCCCGACCATCGTGCCCACGCCGCCAGCCACCACTGCGCCGTCTCGTCGGGTGCCGATGACTCCGCGCCGGCGCTCGACGTGCTTTCTGGCTCGTCGTCGAGCGTGGGTGCCGCCGCGTACGCGACGGCCGCCTCGGGCTCCGGCTGCCGTACAGGCTCCGGCTGTCGCACGGGCTCCGGCTGCCGCATTGGCTCCGGCTGCCGCACTGGCTCCGGCGCCGGCGCGGCCTCGACACGCAGCGGCTCCGGCTCGGGGATCTCCCACCGCGGTTCCACGTCGTGCGCGGATACGACGACCTCGTCGTGCGCAGGCTCCGCCACGGGCTCCGGCGCGGGCATCGGCTGCGGTCGCCGTGGGGGTTGACGGTCGGCGGGCGCCAGCTTCCCGCGAGCGGCGGCGACGGCGAGCGGCCGTCCCAACGAGCGCGAGACGCTCTCTTCGAGGTAGGCGTAACGGTCGTCCGCGATCCCCTCGTTGCCCTCGAGCATGTTGAGGAAATCAGAGAAGGCGCGGATGTCGTCCGTGAGGCTCGTCGCTTCCGGAGATCGAGCGTCCGTGAGAGCTATCACCGCTTCGCGCAGCTCGCGGGCCTTGGCCTGGCAACTCACGAGGGGCGCGAAGCTCGGGTCGTCGCTGTGCGTGATGGCGGCCACACGGTCGAGGACGCCGAGCACGGCGACTTTGGCCTGCTCCAGCGCGGCCCGCTCCATCTGTGCGTGCACGGTGGCGACGAGCGTCTCGATGATCGGCTGCAGACTCTTGAGCGATTCGACGTGCTCGGGGGCGGCGATGTCGAGTGTCTCGGCGGCGCCGAGGATGTCCGTCCGCAGATCGGTGAACTCGCCGCGGGCCGTGGCCAGGTCTTCCACGAGCGCGTCGCCAGGCGGGGATCCCCCGTCCTGCAATTCGCGGGCGGCCTCGGCGAGCTTCGCGCCCAACCCCGCAAAGCGCTCGGTGAGCGCGGTCAGCTGTCCGGTCAGGGCGTCGAGGTCAGGATCCATTCGTCGAGCATTGGCAGACCTCTCGATTCTAGGCGGGGTGCGCGCGGCGTGTCAATCGCGGCGCGACGTTACGCGCGTACAAGCGGCTCTCGGATTTCGAGCGGTCATGGGTTCTCGCTCCGCTCGTGGCAGCCTGTGTGTTGCATACTGGGGCGGGTGGACTTCGCTCAGCTCTCAGCCGTTCAGATCGCGTTCTTCGTCATCCTCGTGGCTGCCTTCGCGCTGCTCATCACCGAGCGGCTGCGCAACGACGTGGTGGCCGTCCTCATCGTGCTGTCGCTGGCCGTCACCGGCGTCCTGAAGCCGGCGGAGGCGCTGGCGGGATTCAGCAGCGAGCCCGCCATCGTGGTGGCCGCCATCTTCGTGATGAGCGGCGCGCTGCACCGCACGGGGCTGTCGGACGTCATCGGCGCGTGGATCGGAAAGCTTGCCGGCGCCAGCTTCACGCGCGCCATCGCCGTCATCATGCCGTCGGTGGCCATCCTCTCCGCGTTCACCCACCACCTGACCACCACCGCCGTCATGCTGCCGGTAACCCTGAGCCTCGCGCGCGAGCGCAACATCGCGCCCTCCAAGCTCCTGATGCCGCTGTCCTTCGCCGCCTCACTGGGCACCGCCATCACGATCATCGGCGCGCCCGCGTTTCTCATCGCGAGCACGGTGCTGCAGCAGGCGGGCCGCCCGGGTCTCGGCATCTTCTCCATCGCCCCCATTGGGCTGGCGCTGTCCGCGGTCGGCACCGTGTTCATCCTCACGGTGGGGCGATGGCTGCTGCCGGAGCGGCGCGGCGCCGACGACGGCGGCAACCGGTTCCGGCTGGACGACTACTTCACCGAGCTCGCCATCCTCGACGACTCGTCCTTTCTCGGCAAGACGGTGGAGGAGTTCGAGCGTGACCCTCGCCTGAACGTGAAGGTGGTGGGCCTCGTGCGCGACGGTCACCGCCGGCGGGGTCCGCGCCGCGAGGAGCCGCTGCGGGCGGGCGATGTGCTCCTCGTGCGGGCCACCGCCGAGGACATCGTGGCCATCCGCGCCGAGCGCGGCATCGAGCTGCATCCGATCACGCAGTACGAGGCGGCGGACGGCAAGGTCTCGGGCGCGGCCGCCGGTGCCGAGGCGGACGAGGAGGCCGGTGGCCGCTTCGTGCAGGCGGTGGTGGCGCCCAACGCCGAGCTCATCGGCCGCACCATCAGCGAGATCGACTTTCGCCGCCGCTACGGCGCCATCGTGCTCAGCTTGTGGCGCCGCCAGGGCTGGCTCGACCAGGAG
>JBKKCN010000468.1:0-3549 GCA_046712525.1 Candidatus Rokuibacteriota bacterium | reverse complement strand
CCGTCGAGTGGCTCGGCCACGTCCCCGAAGGGGCGCTCCCCGACTTCTTCGCCGGACTCGATCTGTTTGCGATGCCGTCGCACCGGGAGGCGTATGGCGTCGCGGCGCTGGAGGCGGCCAGCGCCGGCGTGGCGGTGGTCGCCACCCGTGTGGGAGGGATCGCGGAAGTGGTGGCTCACGGCGAAAGCGGGCTCCTCGTACCCGGCGGCGCTTGCCGACGCGCTCGGTGCGCTGGCGCGTGATCCCGCGCGCCGGCACCGGATGGGCGCGGCGGGCCAGCGACTCGCCCGTGCGCGTCACGACCGGGCGCGCGCGGTGGATCGCATGCTCGCTCTGTACGCTCGAGTGTTGACGACGTGATGGTCGCCGTGTTGACCGGCGTTCCCGTGACACCTTAAAATCGCGGAATCGAGATGGGACCGAACGTCACCGCGCGGAGGGAGTGAGACGATCGGATCCTCCCTCATCCGTGTCGCCTCCGCCTTCGTGGTCGCCGCTGTCCTCTCGCACTATCTGACACCAGTCCTTCGGGACGCGGCGATCCGATTCGGGATCGTGGATCGGCCGGACGCGAACCTCAAGACCCACGCCGCTCCCGTGCCGTACCTGGGCGGTATCGCGATCTACCTCTCCTTCTTGCTGGCGCTCGCCTTCACGATCGAGTTCCAGCGCGAGGTCCTGGGCATCCTCCTCGCGGGCGCCATCATGGTTCTCCTCGGGCTCATCGACGACCTCGGCGGGTTACACCCCGGCGTCAAGCTCGCGGGACAAGCCGTGGCCGTGGTCCCGCTCCTGAAGGCGTCCGTGATGATCAAGCTCACGTTCCTCCCGGAGTGGCTCGCCCTCGTGCTGTCATTCGTGTGGCTGCTGGCCGTCACGAATGCCTTGAACCTCATCGACGTGATGGATGGCCTCGCGGCCGGAGTCGCGCTCATCGCCGCTCTCATGTTCATCGGGGTCGCGCTCGGCAATGAACGCGAAGTGGTGGCGAACCTCCTCGCCGCCCTCGCCGGCAGCCTGTTGGGGTTCCTGCGCTACAACCTTCCGCCGGCGCGGATCTATCTCGGCGACGCCGGCAGCCTGTTTATCGGACTGATGCTCGGCGCGCTCGCGATGAACAACGCGTACACGAAACACAACCTCGTGGCCTCACTCTCGCCGGCCCTCATTCTTGCCGTCCCCCTCCTCGACATGCTCTTCGTGATGTACGTCCGGTGGCGGCGCGGGATCCCCATCCTGCGTGGAAGCCCGGATCACATCGCGCTCAGGATGCGCCGATGGGGGCTGACCGTGAGCCAGACCGTGTGGACGAGCTACCTCGCCGCCGTCGCCTTCGGCGCGCTCGGCATCGCCATCATGCTCGTCGATGGCCACACCGCGGCCGGGATCCTGGGCGGAACACTGCTCGTGGCGGTGGTGGCCTGCTTCTACCTGCAACGGATCGACATGACCGCGGACATGGGCGCGTGACGCGCACGCGAACGTTGATCCTGGGCGCCGGGCTCACCGGGCTCTCCGCCGCGTATCACCTTGCGCCCGGGGATACGGTGGTGGTCGAGCGCGAGCGGGAGGTGGGCGGGCTGTGCCGGTCGAGAGATGTCGATGGCTTCGTCTTCGACAACACGGGCCACGTGCTGCACCTGAGAAACGCCGGCATCCGCGACCTGGTGCTGACGCTGCTGCCGGACACCTTCGCGTCCATCGAGCGGAAGGCGCTCGTGTATTCCAAAGGGGTGTACACCGCATATCCATTCCAGGCGAACACGCACGGTCTGCCGCAGGCAGTCGTCAGCGAGTGCGTGCTGGGTTTCCTGGAGGCCCTGCGCCGCCGCGAGTCTTCGGCGGCGGGCGCGTCCAATCTCAGGGAGTGGATCCTGCTCACATTCGGCGACGGGATCGCTCGCCACTTCATGCTTCCGTACAACGAAAAGCTGTACCGCCAGGATCTCACCACGCTCGACGGCGAGACGACGTCCTGGTCGATCCCGCAGCCCACGCTGCAGGAAGTGGTGCAAGGCGCGATCGGCAGCGAGGTCAGAGGGCTGGGCTACAACCCGAGCTTTCTCTATCCGACGCGCGGGGGCATCGACGTGATTCCGCGTGCCCTCGCCGACCGCTGCGGAAACCTCCGGCTGGGGACGACGGTGCGGCGGATCGATCCCGTGGCCCGACGGGCGGAGCTCGACGGTGGAGACACGCTCGAGTACGAGCGCCTCATCTCGACCATTCCGCTCGACGCGCTCCTCCGCATGCTGGATCCGTCGCCCGACCCCGTGCTGCGTGAGGCGTCCTCGCGCCTGCGCGCGGTGCGCGTCGTCAACGTCAACCTCGGCATCGACCGCGAAGGGGTCCTGCCCGGGCACTGGGTATACTTCCCCGAGCCGGAATTCCCGTTCTATCGGGTGGGGTCCGCCTCGAACTTCTCCGACGGTGTCGCGCCCACGGGATGCTCGTCGCTCTACGTCGAGGTGGCGCGCCGCCGCGACGAGGTGATCGATGTCGAGACTCTCCGCGTGGAGGTCGTGGAGGCGCTCCGCCGCGCCCGCATTCTTCGTGCGTCCGACCGGATCGTCGTGCAGGACGCCCAGATTCTGGATCCCGCCTACGTCGTCCACGACCACGATCGTCAGCGGCTCCTTCCGCGCATCATGAGCGTTCTCGATCGATACGGCATCGTTTCCACCGGACGGTACGGCGCCTGGGAGTACGGCTCGATGGAGACGGCACTCAGTCAGGGGCGACAGGCGGCGCGTCGCCGATGCGACCCGACCCGGGCCGTGGGAGGCGTGCGGTGAGAGCGGCGTGGCCCGGGCCGTGCATCCGCGTCTGCCACGTCATCACGCGCCTGGAGCTGGGCGGCGCTCAGCAGAACACCCTTCACACCGTCGCCCATCTCGACCGGCGCCGCTTCGAGCCCAGCCTGATCGCGGGACCGGGAGGGCCACTGGACGACGACGCGCGGCGGCTTCGCGATGTGTCCGTGACCTTCGTGCCGGAGCTGGTGCGCGCGGTGAGCCCTGCGCGCGACGCGCGTGCGCTCGTGAAGCTCGTGCGCATGTTCAAAGACATCGCGCCGGACATCGTGCACACGCACTCGTCCAAGGCGGGGATCCTGGGACGGTGGGCGGCGCGCATGGCCGGCGTGCCGGCGATCGTGCACACGATCCACGGGTACGGCTTCCACACCGAGCAGGCGCGGCTGGCGTACTGGGCTTTCCGCAGCCTCGAGACCGTCACCGGCCGCATCACGACCCGCATCATCGCGGTGTCGCGGGCGAACGTGGAAACAGGACTCCGTTACGGCCTCTTCCCGGAAGCGAAAACGGTCCTCGTACGGAGCGGGATCCCGCTCCGCGCGTTCGGCGAGCGCGGCGGCGACGGCAGCCTGCGAGCCGAGCTCGGCCTGCCGCCGGGGGCTCCGGTGGCGGGCATGGTCGCCTGTCTCAAGGCGCAGAAGGCACCCGTCGACTTCGTCGCCGTGGCGCGCCGGGTGGCGGACCGCGTCTCGTCGGCGCACTTCGTCCTCGTCGGCGACGGCGAGCTCCGGAA
>JBKKCN010000467.1:0-4865 GCA_046712525.1 Candidatus Rokuibacteriota bacterium | reverse complement strand
GAGGGCGAGGGCGTCGGCTTCTCGGTGAACCTGCCCCTGGAGGCGTATACCGACTCTGCCGTGTACCTCGCCGCCTTCGACGCCGTGGTACCGCCCCTCGTGCGCGCCTTCAAGCCGGACGTGATCGTGGCCCAGCTCGGCATCGATTCGCACCGCACCGATCCCCTCACGCACCTCGCCCTCGACGTGCAGGGCTTCGCGCAGGCGCTCACGCGCATCATGGCGCTGGCGCCGCGCATCGTGGCCCTCGGCGGCGGCGGCTACGACGTGACGAACGTCGCCCGCGGCTGGACAGCGGCGTGGGCCGCGCTCAACGAGCGCGAGCTGCCCGCGGAGCTGCCGGCGGGCTTCGCGGAGGACGCGCGACGCTTCGGGTTCCGGTCATCGCTCTTGTGGGACGCGCCTGCCGAGCCGCTGCCCGACGAGATCGGGCGCGCCGTGCGCGACTACGCCGACCGCCAGGTGGATGCCGTGCAGCGGACGATCTTCCCGATCCACGACCTCTAGGGAAGCGGCGCCGCTCGGCGTGCTAGATTGTCCGGACGTAACGCGATCTGGAGGCTCTGGTGCGGGGAGTGCTCATTACGTTCGAGGGCGTGGAGGGGTCGGGTAAGACGACCCAGATGCGCCGGCTCGAGCGATGGCTGAAGTCCCAGGGAGTCAAGGTGGAGCGGACCGCGGAGCCCGACGGCACCGCGCTCGGCGCCGGCGTGCGCCGGCTCTTCGAGCGGGGACCGCTGCCCCTGGCCGAGATGTTTCTCTTCCTCGCCGCCCGTCACCAGCACGTGAACGAGAAGATCCGGCCCTGGCTGCGCGCAGGCCGTGTCGTGCTGTGCGACCGCTACGCCGACGCCACCGTCGCCTACCAGGGCTACGGGCGCGGCCTCGATCCGGCCATGATCCGGGAGATGAATCTGATTGCCACCGGCGGCGTCCTGCCCGACCTCACGCTGCTCTTCGATCTCGACCCGAAGATCGGCTTCGCGCGCATCGGGCGGCGGCGGCTCGACCACTTCGAGCGGCAGGCGCTCGCCTTCCATCGCAAGGTGCGCCGCGGGTATCTCGAGATCCTTCGCGCCGATCCCAAACGCGTCCGACTCGTCGATGCCGCCCGCGCCCCCCACGACGTGGCCGCACGCGTGCAGACGATCGTGGGGGAGCACCTGCGTGGCGCTTGACGCCATCCGCGACCAGCCGCGTGCCGTGGACCTGCTCGGGCGCGCGCTCAAGGGCGACCGCGTCGCGCACGCCTATGCCTTCATCGGGCCCGCGGGGTCGGGCCGGATGACGACCGCCATCGCGTTCGCGGGCGCCTTGCTCTGCGCCAAGGGAGGCTGTGGCGCGTGCCGCGACTGCTCGGCGGCGGCGGCGCGACAGCATCCCGACCTTCACGTGCTCGTGCCCACGCCGCCCGAGAAGAATCCCAAGGGCACGCCGTTGATCCGCATCGATGCCCTGCGCGAGATGGAACGCCAGGCGTCGCTGCGGCCGGTGATGTCCCGGCGGCGGGTCTTCGTCATCGACGACGCGGACCGGATGACCGAGGATGCGCCGCAGGCCATCCTGAAATTCCTGGAAGAGCCGGCGCCCGGCATCGTCATCATCCTCATCCTGTCGCGCGCACGAGCGGTGCCCGCCACCGTCATCTCGCGCTGCCAGGTCGTGCGCTTCCGCGCGCGCGGCGGCATGGAGGGGGCGGCGGCGGTGGCTGAAGCCGCGGAGCTTCTCGAAGACGTGCGCGAAGGGGGGCCGCCCGCCCTCTTCAAGAAAACGGAGCGGATGGACCGCGAGCGCGCGGAAGGGCTCATCGACGGGTGCTGGCTGCTCTGCCGCGAGCTGCTGCTGGCGCGGGCGGGAGCGCCCGCGGCACTGCTGAGCGATGCCACCCGCGCCCAGGCGCGGGTGGCGGAAGCGGCCCACTGGACGGACGAGGCGCTGCTGGCCGCCATCGAGGTGTGTCGCGAGGCGCGCGAGGCACTCGTGTACAACGTGGCGCCGCGCTTGACGATCGACATGATGCTGAGCCGTCTCGCCCGGCGAGCGGCCTGAGAGAAGGGGCGATGGACGAATATCTGATCGGCGTGCGGCTGCGCGAGATCGCGTTTGCCGAAGACTACAAGCTCGTGGGCGAGCTGACGCTCCACGTGGGTGACATCGTCGTGGTGGAGACCGCCACCGGCATCGCGCTCGGCGAGATGCGCCGGCCGCGCCGCGAGGTGCCGGAGGCTAAGCGCGATCGGCTCTACCGCCGCGTGGTGGGCCTCGCCTCGGAGGCGGAGAGCGGGGAGTATCGCGAGCGCCGGCGGCGCGAGGAGCGGGGGATCGCGAGCAGCCAGCGCCTGGCGCACGCGCGCAACCTGCCCATGAAGATCGTCGACGTCGAGATGCAGCCCGCGCAGCGCCGCGTCACCGTGTCGTTCAGCTCGGACGACCGCGTCGATTTCCGCGAGCTCGTGCGCGACCTCGCGCGCGAGTTCCGGGCCCGGGTCGAGATGCGCCAGGTGGGTGCCCGCGACACCACCCGCGCCATGGACGGCATCGGGCCCTGCGGCCGGCAGCTCTGCTGCTCGTCGCACCTGACGAAGTTCGAGCCCATCTCCGTGAAGATGGCCAAGGCGCAGGACATGCCGCTCACGGACAGCCGCCTGCTCGGCAACTGCGGCCGTCTGAAGTGCTGCCTGCTCTACGAGTTCTCGACCTACCAGGAGCTGCGGGCGCAGCTGCCGCGCGTGAACACGCCCTGCCAGGCGTCGTGCGGGGGCGGAGGCTGCATGACGGGCAAGGTGCGCTCCCTCCGCGTCCTCAAGCAGTCCGTGGTGGTGATCTTTCCGGATGGCACGCAGGCGGAGGTGCCACTGAGCGAGCTGACGTGGGAAGGCCGCGAGCACGTGAAGGGGCAGCTCGGTACGTGAGCGCCTTCTACCTCACCACGCCCATCTACTACGTCAACGCCACGCCGCATCTCGGCCACGCGTACACGACGATCGTGGGCGACGCCATGGCGCGCTATCGCCGGGCCGCCGGTGACCGCGTGTGGTTTCTCACCGGCACCGACGAGCACGGCGACAAGATCGCGCAGGCGGCGGCGAAAGGGGGAATGTCGCCGCAGGCGTATGCGGACCAGATCTCGGCCGCCTTTCGCGAGACGTGGCGGCGGCTGGGCATCACCAACGACGACTTCATCCGCACCACCGAGGAGCGGCATCAGAAGGTCGTGCAGAACGTCCTCCAGGCGCTGTGGGACGCGGGCGAGATCTACCTCGGCAAGTACGGCGGCAACTACTGCTACGGCTGCGAGCGCTTCTACACGGAGAAGGAGATCGTGGACGGCAAGTGTCCCGACCATCAGGTTGCCCTCACGTACATCGAGGAGGAGAACTACTTCTTCAAGATGTCGCAGTACCAGTCGTGGCTCATCGACTACGTGCAGGGGCACCCCGATCTCATCCGGCCCGAGCGGTACCGCAACGAGATCCTCGGCTTCCTGCGCGACCCCCTTCAAGATCTGTCCATCAGCCGGCCGCGCACGCGCCTGGAGTGGGGCATCCCGCTGCCCTTCGACGACAAGTACGTCACCTACGTCTGGTTCGACGCCCTCATCAACTACGTGTCGGCGCTGGGCGAGTCCACCGGGGAGAAGTTCCAGACGTTCTGGCCCCACGTGCAGCACCTGATCGGCAAGGACATCCTGAAGCCCCACGCCATCTACTGGCCCTGCATGCTGAAGGCGATGGGGGTGTCGATCTTCAAGCACCTCAACGTACACGGCTACTGGGGGCTCGGCGGCGGCAAGATGTCGAAGTCGGTGGGCAACGTGGTGGAGGCGCTCGCGCTCGCGGACAAGTACGGCAACGACGCCTTCCGCTACTTCCTGATGCGCGAGATGGCGTTCGGTCTCGACGCCGACTTCTCCGAGGAGGCGCTGGTGGGACGGCTCAACGCCGACCTCGCCAACGACCTCGGCAACCTCGCCTCGCGCACGACCGCGCTGCTCGTGAACCTGCGCGCGGGCGTGGTGCCGCCGGCGGGGGCGGCCACGCCGGTACGGGACGCGCTCGGCAAGGCGTTCGAGGCCAGCCTGAAGCACGTCGACCTTGCCATGAGTGAATTTGCGTTCCAGCGAGCGCTGGCGGCCATCTGGGAGTTCGTGGGCGCGGTCAACCGGTACATCGACACCGCGCAGCCGTGGGCGCTCGCCAAGCAGCCCGAGTCCGCCGGAGCCCTCGACGACGTGCTGTTCGACATGGCGCAGTCGCTGTGGTGCCTGGGGATCGTCCTCGATCCCTTCCTGCCCGACGCCGCCCGCAAGCTGCGGCAGGCGGTGGCGCACACGGGCGAGGCGCGGCTGGCGGACGCGCGCTGGGGCGCGCTCGCGAGCGGCACCACCATCCAGAAAGTGTCGGGACTGTTCCCGCGCATCGAGGAGAAGAAGGCCGACCCCGCCGCCACCGCCTCCGCCACCGGCGGGGGGCGGGCCGCGCGCATCACCGTCGACGACTTCGGCAAGATCGACCTGCGCGTGGCGCTCGTGCTGGCGGCGGAGGCGGTGCCGAAATCCCGGAAGCTGCTGAAGCTGCGCGTGTCGCTGGGCCCCGAGGAGCGCACGGTGCTCGCCGGCATCGCCGAGCACTACGCGCCCGCCGACCTCGTGGGAAAGAAGGTCGTCGTCGTCGCCAACCTGCAGCCCGCCAAGCTCATGGGCGTGGAGTCGCAGGGCATGATCCTGGCGGGCTCGGTGGAGGGTGCGCTCGGCCTGCTCACGCTCGACCGCGATCTCCCGCCGGGGGCGAAGGTGAAGTGATGGAAGCGGCCGGCGACGAGTTCATCCGCACCATCGTGGCGGTGGCCGAGCGCGCTGCCCGCCA
>JBKKCN010000466.1:0-4848 GCA_046712525.1 Candidatus Rokuibacteriota bacterium | reverse complement strand
CGCCCTAACACGCCCTAAAAAAAACCAGGCCCGGCCCCCCCGCGCCTCCCGGCCTCCCCCAACGCTCTCCCCCCGAAGAGCGTCAGGCCAGCGTTGGCACCACGATTTGCAGCACCAGCGCCCATCCTTGCGAGCCGCCCAGCAGCTGCAGATGGCGCGCAATCACCGTACGGCCCTCCGCGCGCAGCAGGGCCAGCATCGGATCACCCGAACCGAGAATGGAGCGCCACGTCGCAAGCCAGACGGCCACGTCGCGCCGCGACTGGAAGATCGGGAACCATAGGTTTTTCGCGATCTCCGGGTAGCGGAGGCGCGTGTGCCGTCCGAACCGGAGTGCGATCCACGCGCCGTGCGCGAGGTTCATCAATCCGACTGCGAGTACGGCCACCATCGTGATGCGGATGATTGTCTCAACCATGCCAGGGTGTAAAAGCAACGTAGATGCCACACCCGGCATGGCCTGTACATACTGGATTTCACACAGTTATTTGGCCGGCGTCGTCGCCCAATGGCCGCGTATGGATGCTTCCTGTCCGATCAGCGTGGGCGGGTATCGTCCAGTCGTGTTAGGTCACGGCGACGTAGTCGTACTCCCCCACACCCTGCAGGACGAGGAAGACGGCGGACGTGTCGCCACCGTTGGTCACGAGGTGAGGCCGGCCCGGACGCACGGAGTAGGTCTCGCCGGGGCCGAGGGAGATTTCCTCCTTGGGCTCACGGAGGAAGAGACGCAGGCGCCCCTGCAGGACGTAGAACGTGTCCTGCACGTGGTTGTGGTAGTGCCACGGCACCTTCTGCGTGGTGCTGATCTGCAGCTCCGTGATGCGGAACCCCGGCCGCTCGGCATGGCGCGCACGCCGCTCCACCTCGTACAGCCCGCTCGAGTCTTTCACCGCGTCCATGGGTGCCCTCCCGATCGGGTATCTTACGCTGCTCGCACCCCGCCTCTTCACGTTCCTCGGTATTGTGCCGCGCCGGGCTCCGTGGTGATCCGCGTGGAGGACAGCGTGGCCCATGCCCCGACCGATCAGCCACCGATTAAGGGGAAACGCGATGACGCCGGCGACGACGGGGGAGGCGATGAGGCTCAGCGCGGTCCAGTTGAGCGAGATCCCCATGTCGCATCGGGTACGGCTGACCCGTGAGGCGCGTTACGCGTGCTTGATGACCAGCTCGTAGCCGTCTGGCACGCGCTCCACCACCGGCGTCCACGCCTCGCGCACGAGCCACTCGTAGCCCGTCGGCGTCGAGAGCACCACGCGTCCGGGATGGAACGTCGACTCCGGCTCCACCGTGACGGCCAGGAAGGATTCGCCGTCGAGCGAGCGGTCCACCGCGGCCTGAATGTCGGCGCGCACGGCGAGCGCGCGATCTTGCAATCGATCGCTCAGCACCCGCCAGCCGAGCACTCCGGCGACCAATCCCACCAGCAGCATCGGCGCGACGATCAGCTCAATCATTGTTCATCGCCTCCTGCCTATTGGGAGGAGCGCGGGGCGCCGAAGGATTCGGGCATATTGGGCGGACAACACGGGTCCGACCACCGGCATCGGGTACACTAGCCCGCATTCAGCCAGGAGGCGGGGCTCATGGATGACGAGGCAGCGGTCGCCACCGTCAACGGCGTGGCGCAGGTCTTCGATCTGCACGCGCTCAAGGCGTTCGCGCCCGACAAGCGGGTGCGCAAGATGCTCTTCAAGTCGGACCAGCTCTGGTCCGAGATCGCCTGCTACGAGCCGGGGCAATCCACCGTCATGCACTCGCACCCGAAAGAAGAGGAAGCCATCTACGTGCTGCAGGGGGTGGCGAACATGAACATCGACGGCCGCGAGGTGGTGGTGCCGGCGGGCAACCTCGTGAAGTTCCCTCACAACGTGCCGCACGACGTGCGCAACCTCGGCGCCGAACGATGCGTGATCATGTTCCTCAAGGTCAACCCCAAGGTCTTGAAGGCGTAGCCATGGGCAACGTGGAGCGCTGCGACAAGACGCTGCCGCTGAACGAGATGATCTTCTACGTGCGCCGCGACGCCCGCCTGCGCGAGCGCTGGCTGACCGACTTCGACGGACTCGCGCGCGAGTTCGGGCTGAGCGACGCCGAGCGCGAGGCGGTCATCGCCAAGGATCCCCGGCGGCTCATGGACCTCGGCGTGCACCAGTACCTGGTGCCGCAGATCCTGCGCCTCTTCTTCGGCGCCGCCCAGAACACGAACGCCAGCCCCGCTCTCGAGCACTACAAGCTCGCCTACCCGGAAGAAACGGCGCAGGCGATGGCGCTGCAGGCGCGCCTCGAGGGCCGGTAGCGGCGTGGCGCGCATTGTGGCCGCGATGGCGATGACGCATTCTCCCGGGCTCACGGGCTGGTTCTCACGCGCGCCCGAGGAGCAGCAGCAGCTCGCCCTCGGGGCCATGAAGGAGATGCGGCGGCGCCTGGAGATCGCGCGCCCCGATGTCGTCATCATGTTCAGCAACGACCACCTGCTGAACTGGCCCATCAACAACACGCCCGAATACACGGTGGGTATCGGCGACGAGCACGTGGGGCCCGCGGACTGGTACGACGAGTGGCTCGGCATGACGACCAAGTACCGGGTGCCGGGGCACAGCGCGCTCGCGCGCTATCTCGTCAACGAGGGCGCGCGCCGCCGCCTCACCTTCGCCTCCCTGCGTGACATGCAGTTCGACGACGGCTTCTCGGTGCCCCTGCACTACCTGACGCCGGAGATGAAGACCCGCTTCGTGCCCGTGTCGATGAACTGTACCGTGCCGCCCATCCCCACTCCCGAGCGGGCGTACGCGGTGGGCGCCACTCTGCGCGACGTGCTGAAGGCCTATCCCGGCGAGGAGCGCATCGCGGTGGTGGGAACGGGCGGGCTGTCGCACGAGCCGGGCGGGCCCCGGTACTTCTGGGTCGACGAGGAATTCGACCGCTGGTTTCTCGATCTGCTCAAGAGCGGCGACCACGCGCGCCTGCTGCGCGAGTGCACGCTGGAGCGCATGGAAGCGGCCGGCTCCGGCGGCACCGCGGAGCTGCTCTCGTGGATCCTCACCCTCGCCTTCACCCACGGCCCCGCCGACGTGCTCGCCTACATGCCCGCCATCGCGTGGCGCTCGGGCACCGGCATGGTGGTGTGGGACGGGCTCGCGTAGTCGTGGTCGATCAGCACACCAGGCACGCATGGGGCACCGCGCTACTGCGGATCTGGCTCGGCATTCTCTTCGTCATGCACGGCTACCTCGGCGCCGTCGTGCTGGGCCCGGAGGCGATCGCCGGGTACACGACGCGCATGGGCTTTCCCGCCTCTGCGGGTATCGCCCTCGGGTGGTACCTGATCGCCGCGCACCTCGTGGGAGGCTCCCTGCTCGTCATCGGCCTCTGGACGCGGGCGGCCGCTCTCGTCAACGTACCGGTGATCGCGTCTGCCGTCTTCCTCCTGCATCTGCGGCAGGGCTTCTTCATGAGCGGCGCGGGCGGCTCCGAGTTCACGCTCACGGTCCTCGTCGCCACGCTCGCCGTGATACTGCTCGGTCCCGGCGCGCTCTCCGTGGACCACGCAATTTCCGACCGCCGCCTCGACGTCTCGATGAGGATGCCCTGACCATGGCCACCACGCACCGGCTCGATCACAGCGTCGTGCATTATCAGTGGGACAACAGCCTGACGCCGCGCCTCACCATCGACGCCGGCGACACCGTCGTCTTCGACACGCGCGATGCCGCCGACCGCTACTACTCGCCCGCTTCCACCCACGCCGACGTCCTCGCGCGCGGTCCCTTCCGCGGCCATCCCCTCACCGGCCCCGTGCGCGTGCGCGACGCCGCCCCCGGCGACACGCTCCTGGTGGAGATCGTCGACATGAAGCCGGGCGCCGACTTCGGCTGGACCGCCATCCGTCCCGGCCGGGGCCTGCTGCCGGAGTCAGACTTCGCCAAGCCGTTTCTGCAGATCTGGGACGTCTCGGACGGCACGCATGCGCGCATGGGCAACGGCATCGCGGTGCCGCTGGCGCCGTTCCCGGGAGTGATGGGCACAGCCCTCGACGAAGCGGGCGCCCACAGCACGATGCCGCCTCGCAAGAACGGCGGCAACATGGACATCAAGCAGCTCATCGCGGGCAGCACGCTCTTTCTGCCCGTGTGGGTGGAGGGCGCGCTCTTCAGCGTGGGCGACGGCCACGGCGCGCAGGGTGACGGCGAAGTGTGCGTGACGGCCGTGGAGATGATGGCGCAGGTCACGCTGCGCTTCGGGCTGCAGAAGGGCCAACAGTTGTCCGAGCCGCGACTGCGCACGAGCGGGCCCCTCGATCGTGCCAACCACCGCTCGTCCTTCTACGCCACCACCGCGCACGGCCCCGACCTCTTCGCCTCCGCCCAGCAGGCCGTTCGCTACATGATCGATCACCTCGTGCAGGAGCGCGGTCTCAGCCGCGAGCAGGCGTACATCGTGTGCTCGGTCGCCGTCGATCTCAAGATCAGCGAGATCGTGGACGCGCCGAACTGGATCGTCTCCGCGTTCTTGCCTGAGACGATCTTCACCTAGGCGCCCGTCTTGACAGCTTCCGCCCGCGCCCGCATAGTCGCCGGCGAGTCCCCGACGTCCTCCTCTTAGCCCCGGAGGCCCCCATGGCGTTCCCACTGACCGCGTCGGATCCGGCATCGCTCGGCTTTCAGCCCCGCGCCCTCGAGCGGCTCGACGAGCTGATCAACCGCCACATCACGGAAGGGCGCTACCCGGGCGCGCAGTACGCGCTGGCCCGTCACGGCAAGCTCGCGCTCTACAAGAGCTTCGGCGACGCGCGGACGGAGCCGCAGCGGGCGGCCGCGCGCGAGGACACGCTCTGGCTGCTCT
>JBKKCN010000465.1:0-3037 GCA_046712525.1 Candidatus Rokuibacteriota bacterium | reverse complement strand
GGAGCGAGGGACGGGGCCCCCGATGGAGAGCGCAGCGACGAGGCAGAGAGCGGAGCTTCCATCGGGGGCCCCGTCCCTCGCTCCTGGCCGCCGGCTGAAGTGCGGCCGGAGTGCGGCGGAATGTCCGTTGACACTGTAGAGACGACGACTTACCCTCTTGCCCGCGAGTCCCGGCCTCATCTCAACCGCCGAACTCCGGAGGACCAGTGGTGAAACTCCCAGTGAAGATGACGATCAACGGCCAGAGCTACAGCCATGAGGTGGAGGCGCGTCTGCTGCTCGTCCACTACATCCGCGAGCAGGTGGGGCTGACGGGGACGCATGTCGGCTGCGACACCAGCCAGTGCGGCGCCTGCACCATCTCGATAGACGGGCAGGCGGTGAAGTCGTGCACGCTGTTTGCCGTGCAGGCGGACGGGGCCACCATCACCACCATCGAAGGACTCGCCAAGAACGGTGACCTGCATCCCATCCAGATGGGGTTCTGGGAAAAGCACGGGCTGCAATGTGGCTTCTGCACGCCGGGCATGATCATGGCCGCCCAGCAGCTGCTGGAGCGCTATCCCACGCCGACGGAAGAGCAGATCCGTCACCAGCTCGATGGCAATCTGTGCCGCTGCACGGGCTACCACAACATCGTGAAGGCAATCCAGTGGGCGTCGGAGCAAATGGCCGGAAAGAAGTGAGGCAGCGTTATGGCAACCGCGGCTGAGCAACGCCTCTTCGGGAAATCCATCAAGCGCCGGGAAGATCCGCGCTTCATCACCGGCAAGGGCCACTACACGGACGACCTCAAGCTTCCCGGCATGACCTGGGCCGCCTTCGTCCGCAGCCCCCACGCGCACGCACGCATTCGTAACCTCGACACGGGGCGCGCCGCGAAGTACCCGGGCGTCGTCGCGGTCTTCACTGGCAAGGACATGACGGGCGTGAACTCGCTGCCGTGCGGCTGGTTGCTGCCCGATCTGAAGGTGCCGCCCCACATGCCACTCATCTCCGACGTGACGCGCCACGTGGGCGATCCCGTCGCCGTCGTCATCGCGGAGACCCAGGACGCGGCGCTCGACGCCGCCGAGCTGGTGCAGGTGGACTGGGAGGTGCTTCCCTCCGTCACCAGCACGGAGAAGGCGACCGCTAAGGGCTCCCCCCAGCTGCACGCGGTGGCTCCCGACAACGTCGCCTTCAAGTGGCAGATCGGCGATGCCGCCGCCACCGAGGCCGCCTTCAAGACCGCGGCGGTGGTGGTGAAGAAGCGCATCATCAACCAGCGACTCGTGGCCAACGCCATGGAGCCGCGCGCGTGCGTGGCGCGTTACGAGGACGCCACCGGCGACCTCACGCTGTGGGTGACCTCGCAGAACCCGCACGTGCACCGGCTGCTGATGACCGCCTTCGTGCTCGGCATCCCCGAGCACAAGGTGCGCGTGATCGCGCCGGACGTCGGCGGCGGCTTCGGCTCCAAGATCTTCCTCTACAACGAGGAGACCGTCTGCTCGTGGGCCACGCGCAAGATCAAGCGGCCCATCCGGTGGACGTCCACACGGCGCGAGGCCTTCCAGACCGACGCCCACGGCCGTGACCACGTCACCGACGCCGAGATCGCCATGGACAAGGAGGGCAAGATTCTCGCCCTGCGCGTGAAGACCATCGCCAACATGGGCGCCTACCTGTCGACGTTCGCGCCCGCGGTGCCGACGTACCTCTACGCGACGCTGCTCAGCGGCTGCTACACCATTGGCGCCATCCACGCCGACGTCACCGGTGTCTTCACCAACACCACCGCCGTGGACGCCTATCGCGGGGCGGGGCGGCCGGAGGCGGCGTACCTCATCGAGCGGATGCTCGACGCGGGCGCGGCGAAGCTGAAGCTGGATCCCGTCGACGTGCGCAAGAAGAACTTCATCCCGAAGTTCAATACCCCGTACCAGACCCCTGTCGCGCTCGCCTACGACAGCGGCGACTACGCGCCGTCCTTCGACAAGCTGCTCAAGATGCTCGACTACAAGAAGTTCCGCGCGGAGCAGGAGCAGGCGCGCAAGCAGGGGCGGCTCCTCGGTGTCGGCTTCTCCACCTACATCGAGGCGTGCTCCATCGCTCCCTCCAAGGTGGTGGGCTCGCTGGGAGCGCAGGCCGGTCTCTACGAGTCGGGCCAGGTGCGCGTGCATCCCACGGGCAAGGTCACCGTGTACACCGGCTCGCACGCGCACGGGCAGGGGCACGAAACCACGTTTGCCCAGCTCGCGGCCGACGAGCTCGGCATTCCCATGGACGACGTCGATATCGTGCACGGTGACACCGGTACTGTGGCCTTCGGCATGGGCACCTACGGCAGCCGCTCCGCCGCGGTGGGCGGCACCGCCATCCACATGTCGATCAACAAGATCAAGGAGAAGGGCAAGAAGATCGCCGCCCATCTCCTGGAGGCGTCGCCCAACGACATCGAGTACGCCAACGGGCAGTTCCAGGTGAAGGGATTCCCGGGCAAGGCAGTGCCCTTCGGCCAGGTCGCGCTCACGGCCTACGTGCCGCACAACTATCCGGAGGGGCTCGAGCCGGGCCTCGACGAGACGAGCTTCTACGATCCGTCCAACTTCACCTTTCCCTTCGGCGCGCACGCGTGCGTGGTGGAGGTGGCCCGGGAGACGGGTGAGGTGAAGATCCTCCGGTACATCGCCGTGGACGACGTGGGCAACGTCATCAGCCCCATGATCGTGGATGGCATGGTGCACGGCGGCATCGCGCAGGGCGTCGCGCAGGCGCTCTGGGAAAACACGGTGTACGACGAGGGCAACGGCCAGCTCATCACCGGCACCATGATGGACTACGCACTGCCGAAGGCCGACATGCTGCCGATGTACGAGACAGACCGCACCGTGACGCCGACGCCCGTCAACCCGCTCGGCATCAAGGGCGCCGGCGAGACCGGGACCATCGCCGCCGTCCCCGCCGTCGTCAACGCCGTCGTCGATGCGCTGTCGGCGCTCGGCGTGGACCACATCGAGTCGATGCCTCTCACCCCCGAGCGCGTCTGGAAGAC
>JBKKCN010000464.1:0-7552 GCA_046712525.1 Candidatus Rokuibacteriota bacterium | reverse complement strand
TTTGCCTGAGCTGCGTGGGTCGTGTCGGCACGGCTCTTGCGAGTCTGCCGTCCAGGCGGCGGAGGCCGGTACGGCACCGCTGGCTCCGGTTTCGGGCCTCGGTCGTGCGGCCGTCACAGTCATTTCTCCGACACGCTCCTAGGGAAACCCAGGGCCGGACGACGAGATGCGCGCGAGCAAGATGCGACTGTGCGGAGCGTGGGCGGCGGGCACGAGGACGATGGCCTCACCCTGGGCGCCCACCGTGAACGGATGCACGGAGGGGGCGATGCGCGAGCGCAGGAGCACGGGAATGCCTTCGCTCTCGAAGAGACTCTTCACGACCAGCGCTTCCTGATGATCGCAGCGGTGCACCTCGACGAGCGAGCGCTCGTCGATGGCGGGCGGCTCCGGGCTTGCGGGCCGCGCGCCGGGGAACGGGATCACTTTTCCACGTCGTCGCATGGCTACTCTCTCGATGATAGCGTGAGAGCGTCCATGACGCGCGCGCGTGTGAGGCGGCCATAGAGCCCGCTCCGCCGGGCTTTGCGCTTCTCGTCGGTGCGGCATGCGTGGCCGCCCTCGTGGTGGGCTTCCTGCGCACGTCCGTGGGCGGCGGCATCGGCCTCGTCCTCACCCCCACCCTCAGTCTCGTGCTGCCGCCCTCCGTCGTGCTCGCTCTCATCGCGCCCCTGATGAATCTCTCCGACCCCCTCGCGCTGCGCTATTACTGGCGCCAGTGGGACCGCCGCCAGCTCGCGCTCCTGCTGCCGTCGATGATGGCGGGCGTGGTGCTCGGCACCTGGGCGCTCTCGCAGCTGTCCGAGTACTGGCTCGGCAAGGCGATCGGAGCCGTCGCCCTTTGCTTCGGCCTGCTGCAGCTCGTGCTCACCGGGCGCAACCAGCGGCTGCTCAGCGTCCGGCCGCACTGGAGCGCGGGGGCGGCGGCCGGCCTCACCGCCGGCGTGGCGTCGACCGTCGCGCATTCCGGGGGCGTCGTGGTGAGTATCTACCTCCTGAACGTCCACCTCGCGAAGACCGCGATGCTGGCCACCGGCAACGCGCTCTACATCCTGCCCAACGTGCTCAAGCTCGCTGGCTACTGGAGCATCGGCTTCCTGACCGGATCGATCCTCGCCGCCGCCGCCCTCGCGGTTCCGCTGCTCTTCGCGGGTGCCTGGCTCGGCTACCGCGTCAATCAGCGCCTGCCGCGCCGCGCCTTCGAGCTGGCCCTCGTCGTCATCGCCCTCGCGGGCGCCCTCCGGTTGCTGCTGCGCTCGTAGCGCGGCACGGCGTTACAATCGGCGGGAGCGGCGATGCCCGCGGAAAAGAGGGACCATGGACAAGTACGAATACTTCTCCGGCCTGCCCGAGGTCGGCATCGTCCCCCGCGCTCCGCACGCCGGCCCCCTCCTGCGCCACGTCTACGAGCAGGAGCACGGCCGCGGCGGTTTCGCGGGCAAGGTGTCGCACACCTACCATCTCTATCCGCCCACCAACTGGCTGCCCGACGAGACGCGCGTGCTGGACGCCGCCGCCTTCGCGCCGCTGTGGGCCTCGCCTCTCCGCCCGCTCGGTGGTGTGCATCACGCGCTCGGAGTGGCGAGTGCGGCGCCGGCCCGGGACGTGTACCGCGCCATGGCACGCCTCGTCGCCAACGCCACCGTGGCCATGAACGTCACCGCGCCCTCGGCGCCGATGGACTACTTCTTCGAGCACCACGGCGCCACGCTCGTCTACTTCATCCACGCGGGCGGCGGCATGCTCGAGACCACGTTCGGGCCCCTCGAGTTTTCGCGGGGCGACTTCCTCATCATTCCGAAAGGCATCGCGCACCGCTTCGAGCCGGCGGCAGGCGCGCAGTATTACTGGATGTACGAGAGCTTCGCGGGCGACCCTGAAAAATCGGAATCGCCGACCACGGGGCGATTCATCACGCACAGCCGCAGCGACTACAAGTTTCCGCGCTCGCTCGACACGCGCAACGAGGCGGGCCGCTTCGAGGTGGTGTCCAAGGTCGGTGACGTCTATACCCGCCGCGTGCATCCGACGCATCCCTTCGACGTCGTGGGCTGGCGCGGTGATTACCTGCCATACCGGTTCGCGGTGGAAGACGTGCGCCCGCTGGTGGCGGATCGCTCCCACGTGCCGCCCTCGGGCCACACGATCTTCACGCTGCCGGGCTGCTACATCTGCATTTTCACGGTGCGCTCGGTCGAGAAGGAAGCCATGTGGCTGCCCTTCTTCCATCGCAACCTGGATTACTGCGAGACGCTCGGCTATCACTTCGGCGATTTCTTCAGCGGCGGCGGCGCCGTGCAGCAGGGCATGGTGACCGTGCACCCCGTCGGCCTCCCGCACGGCCCCAAGCCGTCGTCGCTGAAGGCGTTCCTGGACGGCCACCGCGCCCAGGTGCACAACGAGCTCGCCGTGATGGCGGACTTCGCCAACCCGGTGAGCATCTCGGAGTTCGCGCTCGGGCTGAGCCGGGCCGACTACATGCAGGCGTGGGCGGCGTACACCACCGAGACGCGCTTCGCCCACGATCCCGCGCGCCTCGCGCAGCTGCGCGGCGCCGCGGAGAAGCTCGCCGGTCATCGCGATGCGATGCGGCCGCCGGAGTCGGACTAGCGTGTTCGCCCCGCCCGCGCGGCCCGCGCTCTCTCCCTGAGCGGCGTCGTCGTCCCCTGCGCGTGCGGCGAGCTCTTCGAGCTTCGCCCCGAGTTTGCCGGCCGCCTCCTGCAATGCCCCCGGTGTGGCCGCCGTCTGCGCGCGGGCCGCACGCCCGCCCTCACACGCGAGGCCCAGCCCGGGGTCGACCCCGCCTTCGACCGCGACGTCTTCCTGCTCAACCAGCGCGTGCTCACGCTCGCGTCCCAGTACGAGGTGTGGGCGCCCGACGGTACACCCGTGCTCTATGTCGAGCGTCCCACGTACGTCGTCCGCACCCTGGTTGCGTATGGGCTCGCGTTCGGGGCGGCGGCGGTGATGCTGTGGGCGGCCAACGAGGTGCCGCTGCTGAGCATGCTGCTCGCCGGTGCCGTGTTCCTGGTGGTGTCCATGTCGGCTCGCCCGCTGCGCCACGTCACCGTGTATCGTGACGACTCACGCGCGGTGACACTGCTGCGCATCGTGCAGAACGAGCGCATGGTGATCTTCACGCGCTCGTATACGGTGCGGCTGGCCGACGGCACCGCGCTCGCCCACCTGCGCAAGCACTACCTGCACAATCTCGTCCGCAAACGCTGGTATGCGGAGGCGCCCGGCGGTGAGGTGCTCGCGGTGGCCATGGAAGACTCCATCGTGCTGTCGCTGCTCCGCCGCGTGCTCGGCACGCTCTTCGGCGTCCTGCGCACCAACTTCGTCATCCAGCGGCCCCGGGGCGACGTCATCGGCGAGTTCAATCGCAAGTTCACCCTGCGAGACCGCTACGTCCTCGACATGACGGCCGATGCGGAGCACACCCTCGACCGCCGCATCGCCTTCGCCCTCGGCGTCATGCTCGACAGCGGCGAGCGCCGATGATGGCCGGCCGCCACTGATGGACGCGCAGGCGGGCGAGCAGCCGCTCATCATCAGGCCGGAGATGCTGCTCAGCCGCCGGCTCGATTTCGAGCGGCGAATGAACCGCGCGCCGCGGGCGACGCTGGCGATCATCGCGGTGCTGGCCTGCGTGTTCGTCGTCGAGCTGGCGATGGACGCGCTGCACACACCGGAGGCCCTGGTCGCGATGGGGGCGCTCTCGCGGCCGGCGGTGCTCGCCGGTCAATACTGGCGGCTGATCACCGCCACGCTGTTGCACGGCTCCTTCGCGCATCTCGCCGGCAACGCGGTCGCCCTCTACATTCTCGGCATGGTGTGCGAGCATGCGTTCGGCCGGGCGCAGTTCATCCTGCTCTATGCCGCGAGCGGGCTCGCGGGTTCGCTGCTCAGCCTCATCGCCAGTCCCGGGCCCTCAGTGGGCGCCTCCGGCGCCATCTTCGGATTGCAGGCGGCCGCCATCGTCCTTTTCCGCTCGCATCGCGACCGCCTGCTCGTGCGCGACCGCCGCATCGGATTCGTCTTGCTCATATGGGCGGCCTACTCGATCGTCAGCGGCATGCTCACGCCCTACATCGACAACGGCGCCCACCTCGGCGGCGCCCTCGGCGGCGCCCTCGTCGCCCGCCGCCTCCACCCCGTCGTGCTGGACTGGATGCCGGAGGCAAAAGAAGTCACCGTCAAGCGTTGGCTCTGGGTGGTCGCCGCCGGCCTGGCGTACGCCGTCATCGGCCTCGCGCGGTCGTTCCTGTAAACATCGCGTGGGGGCTTGGGGGCCGTAGAGGCCCCCATGCAAATCAAGAAAGATCAGGCCGAACCCGTGCTGTAGACGAACGTCCGCCGCCGGGGGCTTGGGGGCCGTCGAGGCCCCCATGTAAATCAAGAAGGTTCAGGCCGAGCCCGTGCAGGAAACGAATGTCCGCCGCCGGGGGGTTTGGGGCCGGTCGAGCCCCCATCTACATCAAATCGCGCGCGGCCGGTAGTCCGGGGAGCGACGTGGCGGCACGGACCCCGCGCACGATCGCTTGCGCGATGGCGTCGGCGGCGGCGAGGCCCACGCGAGTCATGTCGGCGGCGATGTCGCCCATCGAGAGCGCGAAGAGCGTATCCCCGTCGAAGGCGGTGTGCGGCGGCGACAGCGCGCGCGCGAAGCCGAGCATGCCGAGGGAAGCGACGGTGGCGGCCTGCGCCTTGTCGAGCCGGGCGTTGGTGGCGACGACGCCGACGGTCGTGTGCTCGGGCGCGGTGAAGCGGCCCAGCCCCTCAGCGGTGCGCAGGGCAGCGGCGGAATCGATGAGACGACGGCCGTCGGGCGCATCGCGGGTGCCGGCCACGAGCGTGCCCGTGTCCGGGTCGCGCACGTCGCCGACGGCGTTGACGGCGACGAGGGCACCCACCACCACATCGCCGATTCGCACGCTCGCGGTGCCGAGGCCGCCGCGCATCGCCCGCGCCACGAGGTACAGCTTTCCGACGCTCGCGCCCGTGCCCGCGCCCACGCTGCCTTCGGCCACCGGCCCCGCCGCCGCCGCCCGTGCGGCCGCGTAGCCCGTCTCCCGTGTGGGCCGGGCACGGCTGTCGCCCACGCTGAGATCGAAGATGAACGCCCCCGGTACGTGCGGAATGACGGTGGGCCCGACGGGATAGCCCACACCGCGCTCCTCGAGAAAACGCATCACGCCCCAGATGGACTCGCCGCCGAAGCGGCTGCCGCCGCCGAGGAGAACGCCGTTGACGGTAGGGACGAGATGGCCGCCGGCGAGGTAGTCGAGCCCCTCCACGTCGTTGGCGTTACCACGGCGCTCCACGCCGCACACGGCGGGACGGTCGCAGAGGAGCACCGTGACTCCGGTGAGGCCGACGGCGTCGGTGTCGTGCCCGACGCGGACACCAGGGACGTCGGTGATCACCCGCGCTGCGTGCGGCTGACGTCCGCGGCCTTGACGCGGCCGGCGGCCACCTCGCCCGCGTATTCCAGGCCGCGTCGCGCGAGCAGGAGCGCGAAGGGATTGCGCGCGACATCGCTGCTGCTGGCGGCGAGCGCGGTGGCGACGGCGCCCGCGACGGCGGCGACGTCGGCGCGGCCGGTGGCTCCGAAGACGAGCGCCATCTCGCGCAGGCGCCGTGCCCACCGCTGGCGGGCTTCGGGCGGAAACTCGCGTTCCACCACGCGGGTCACGATGGCGCTCTCTCGCTCGGCCTTGATCTGCTCGGACACCACGAGCCGGCTCGCGCGCGCTTCGAGCAGATCGAGAGCGTCCGACTGCACCGCCTCCGGGTCCACAAACCAGCCCGCGAGCTCGGGGAGATCGAGCAGCTCGGCTGCACGCGCGGTGAGGGCAGGGTCAGCGGCGACCTCGGGAATGGGCGCGGGCGGCGGCGCCGACTCGAAGCGCCGCTGCCACCGCGCGAACGCGGGCGGAACGGCGGTGGCGCGCGCGCGGTGCAGCGCGAGCGCCTCCGCCACGAGGCCGACCGCACGCGCGGGATCGCTCTCCACCCACGGCAGCTTCTGCGCGGCGCGGAGCCCCGCGAGCTCGACGGCGAGGCGCTTCTTGGTGACGGGGCCACCCGCCACCTCGACGATCCCGGTCACGTCGTTGACGATGAGCGAGCAGAGCGTGGCGCCGCCGAAGCCGCCCTCGAAGACGATCCACACCGCCCGCGAGCCGCTGCCGTCGACGCCCGACAGCCACGCGCGCGAGGCCTGCTCCTGCCGTCGCGCCACCACGGGTCGCGCCGCGGGGGCCGCCGCCGGCGTCACGCCACGCTGCGCGAGTCGATACAACGCGCGCCTGGCCACGCGTCGCACTTCACGACCGGCGCGCTCGGAGGCGCGCGCGGTCAGCAGCGGCAGCGCCGCCCCGCCGTGCTCGGCGGCCACCGCGCGCAGCGTCGCATCGAGCACGTCGACGGAGGCAGCGGCGAGCTCCGCGTGACGCCCGGCGTCCAGGCGCTCGGGATGGGCCATGGCGTCGAGGATCGCGAGACGGAGCGCGTCCGCGCCACCCTCAGCCTGGACGTCCGGCGTGCTCACGACGCGCCGAAGAAGGGGTGCGACGGATGCTGCGCGAAGTGCACGCGCCGCGCGTAGTCGAGCGCGGCCATGTAGCGCTCGAAGCGCTCGGCGAGGCGGCGGTAGATCGGACCACCCAGAGGACGACGGCTGGCGCGGTCGTGTTCGGAGACGAAGTGGTAGGCGCGCTTGCCCTGGTCGACGTAGTAGCGTGTCGACGCCATGCGCGCCACGCGCTCCGGGAACACGCCGGTCATGAAGAGCGTGTAGTCGCCGATGTGGCGGCGCACGGTGACCTCGCGCTCCGGCTGGAAGGCCACGGAGTCGTGATCCCATACCGCCTGCGCCTCCAGCAGCATGTCGACCACCGTCTCCAGCCGCGTGTCCGCCACGCCGCGAGGGAAAAGGGCGTCCGTCCGCGCGAAGCGCGTGAGGAGATCGGCGAGGTACGTGGCGGCGGGCTCGTCGTGCATCACCAGGTCGTGGAAGGAGGCTTTGATGGCACGATCGAAGAATCGCTGAAGCTCCACGGGCGCATGATAACAAATTTGCTAGAATCCGAGCCCGTGACTGACGTCGTCCGCGCCAGGCTGCCCTGGACGGTGGTGGGCGCGAGCGTGCTGCTCGCCCTTCTTCTCGCCTACACACTCTTTGTCGCATACCTGCCCGCGAAGTCACGCGTCGCACGCCTCGAGCTCGAGCTGAAAGACCTCTACGCGCGCGAGGCTGATCTCCAGTCCCGCGCCGCCCAGAACGAGCGGCGCCACGCCCTGCGCGAGCAACAGCTCAGCGCCGTCAGCGCCGAACGCGACGCCCTCGCGCGCCGTCTGGAAGAACTCGAACGAGAGCTCGCCGCCGCCCGCGCCCGCCGCTAGAAAGACTGCGGAATGGTATCGAGGAGCGTCGCGGCTCCGCCGCGGCGCTACCGAGCGCAGGGGGGATAGGGGGCCGTTCGAGGCCCCCTTGTGAATCGATCGCTTGGGGGGCCCTTCGAGGCCTCCCATCATAATTTAGCGC
>JBKKCN010000463.1:0-2910 GCA_046712525.1 Candidatus Rokuibacteriota bacterium | reverse complement strand
CTTCACGCGCGGGCGTTCTCGCGCATGTAGTCCTCGAATGCGAGCGCCTTGCTGTTGCGCGTGAGGAGCTCGCAGCCGTCGCGGCGGACCACCATGGTGTCTTCGCACAGAAAGCCGGCCACGCCCTGGAGGTAGTAGCCCACCTCGATGTTGATCACCATGCCTTCTTCGAGGCCGTCCTCGACTCCGGGCATGAGGAAGATGGAGCGCGTGGGGTCGGCCGCCGTCATGAGCGGCGGATCGTAGACGGAGATGCCGATACCGTGCCCGCAGTGAAAGCGCGCGAACTCCGCGAGCCCGAGGTCGAGGCCCGGCTTCATGGCCGCCGCATGGATGTCGCGCGGCTGCGCGCCCGCCCGCACTTTCGCGATGCCCGCCTCTTCGCCGGCCACCATGACGTCCCAGATGCGCCGGTGAGCGTCGGTGGGCTTGCCGATCACCGTCGCCCGTGCCGTGTCCGAATGGTAGTAGCGGTACGTGCAGCCGGTGTCGTAGCGGATGAGATCGCCCGCCTCCAGCGTCTTGCTCGATTCCAGGATGTGCGGGTAGCCCGTGCGGCTGCCGCTGCCGAACATGGCGAAGGTGGGCCGCGCGCCGCGCGCGGCGAGCTGCAGGTGGTACTCGCGCACCACGTCGGCCTCGCTCGCCCCCGGCTTCGCCAGTCCGAAGGCTGCGTTCATCGCCTGCTCGGCGATCTCGGAGGCCAAGCGCAGCCGCCGCAGCTCCTCCGGCGTCTTCACCATCCGGATTTCCCACCACACGGTGGAGGCGGGCACGACGGTGGCGTTGGGCAGGCGCCGGACGATCTCCGCCCAGATGGGTGCCGACATGCCCGTCTCGTCGAGGCCGATGCGCGCGCGGTCAAGACCGCGCTGCGCGAGCGCTCCCACGAGCGCGTCCACCGCCGTCTCCGCCTTGTGCGCGCGCTGCGCGAGATCGAAGCCTTTCGTCCCTACCGCGTCCATCGACTCCCGCGGCGCGGGGCCGCGCTTGAACGCCCCCAGCACCCACACATCGTCGATCCAGCTCCCGTCGCCATCCACGAGGGCCTCGAGCTCCAGCAGGGGCGCCACGATGAAGGCGCCCGGCGTGGCCGACGGCGTGAGCCCCGCATACACCTGGGCGCCCTTGTTGAGCCAGTGGGTCGAGCACTCGTAGTTGCTGGCGTACATCACGTTCTCGGGGGAGGTCGCGACGAGGGCGTCGAGGCCGTGCTTCTGCATCATGCGCAGGGCGCGGGGATGATTGAGCAGCATCAGAGTGCCTCCTTGGGCATCGGACAGGGGTAGCGCCCGGCATAGCCGAGAGCGCGCGAGACGCGCTCGGCCGTGGCCAGGACCATCTCATTGAACCGGGGGAGCGCCTGGGCATCGAGGCGAATGGCGGGCGCCGAGATGGCCACGCAGGCCACGACACGCGCCTCGTGATTCCACACCGGCGCTCCCACGGAACGCGCGCCCGGCGTCATCTCACCGTCGCTGAAGCCGAGGCCGGCGGCGCGGATCCGGGCCAGCTCCCGGCGGAGCGCGGCGGGGGCGGTCAGCGTCTTATTCGTGTAACGCGGCAGCGGAGTGGCCGCCAGCACCTTGTCGAGGACCTCCCGCGGCTGGTAGGCGAGGAGCACCTTGCCCACGCACCCGGCGTGGAGCAGGAAGCTCTCGCCCGGGCGTACGGTGAAGCGCATCGACTGCGGGCTGTCGATGGAGTCGACGATGAAGCCGGAGCTTCCGCTGACGACGCTGAGGCTCACCGTCTCCAGGCACCGTTGCGCCAGCTCGAGCAGGTGCGGCCGCGCCACGCGCGCCAGCGAGCTGCGCCGCTCCGCGCGCTGCCCGAGCGACGCCATCAGCATGCCGAGCGAGTAGCGTTCGGTGTCCGGGTCCCGGGTGAGCAGTCCCGCGCGAGCCATCGTCACGAGCAATCGGTGGGTGACGCTCTTGTGCAGCTCGAGGTCGCGGGCCAGCGCCGACACCGACCAGTCATCGGCGCGGCCGAACGCCTTCAGAATGTCCATGGCTCGCGTTACGGTCTTGAGCTCCGCGTAGGAACGGGTCTTCATGGTCTCCGCCGTCTCGTCCTCTGCTCCGGCTCGGCTTCGTCTCGATATACGAGACGACGTCTCGCGTATCGGAATGGCAGGGAGTACAACAAAACACGGCGGCGGAGTCAACCGGTGGCGAGAACCCGACGCCGTTACCACGCGGCCCGGCCGGACGCACTGCAGTTGCTCAACGCGCTTGACTATCGGCACGCCGGCGCGCCATCCTACGCGGCGTTCCACGGCATGGTTCCCGGTGGTAACGAACCCTTTGTTCGTCGGTGGGGTGAGGGAAGATGGCTCGTATCCTGGCACGCTCCGTCCCGGAGTTGTCGCGGCCATCGGTTCGGGTGCTGACGCTCGGCCGCTTCGAGGTCGAGAGGAACGGCGCTCCGCTTCGGTTTTCCCGGAAGACTCCACGAAAACCTCTCGATCTGCTCAAGGTGCTCATCGCGCTGGGCGGCGAATCAGTCCCTACGGAGCAATTGACCGACGCGCTGTGGCCGGAATCGGATGGCGATGCCGCCTACGACTCGCTGCGCACGACGGCCAGCCGGTTGCGCAAGCTCATCGGCGCGAAGACGCTCCTGCGCCAGGACGGCCGGTGGAGCTTGAACTTCGATGTCTGCTGGACGGACGCTTGGACGCTCACCGCGCTCCTGAGGGAGACGCAGGAGGCCGGAGGGCGCACCGCTCCGTCTTTTGACAGGCTCGAGCAGGCGCTCGCGCTCTACCGGGGGCCGTTTCTCGATGGAGAATTCGACTTGCCCCCGGTCCTCTCCGCCCGCCAGCGACTCCACGGCCTAATCCTCAGACTCGTGACCGAGCTCGGCGGCCGCCACGAGCGGGCCGGCGAGCACGCGCGCGCCGTC
>JBKKCN010000462.1:0-6500 GCA_046712525.1 Candidatus Rokuibacteriota bacterium | reverse complement strand
GCTGCTGACCGTGCGATCGACTACGCCGCTAGATCGCTCCTACCTGCTATTGCACCGGCGATGCCGCGCACGGGATGTACCCCGTGCGCGGCGTCGCCATACGAAACGTCAGCGGCTCTTGACCTTCAGTGCGGCCCGACGGTTCTGGCTGTGGCAGGCCTCGGTGTTCTCGGTGCACACCGGCCGCTCCTTGCCGTAGGAGATGGTGGAGATGCGGTCTCTGGCCACGCCGAGGGAGACCAGATATTCCGCTACCGCCTTGGCGCGCCGCTCGCCGAGCGCGAGGTTGTATTCGGAGGTGCCCCGCTCGTCGGCGTGCCCTTCGACGAGCACGAGCATGTCGTCGTTGTCCTTCAGCCACCCAGCGTTAGCCGAGAGCACGTCGGCGAATTCGTTACTGATCATGGCCTTGTCGAATGCGAAGTAGACCGGCCGCAGCTGCGGCACCGCGATGAACTCCTCGATGCGCGGTCGTGCGGGGGGCTCCTCCTTCTTCGGCTCCTCTGCCGCTGGCGGGGGCGGAGGCGGCGGCTCGACGGCGGCAACCGGCGGAGGTGGGGGCGGCGGCGGAGGAGTTTCCACGACTGGCGACGGCGGCGGGGGCGGCGGCGTGACCTGCGCGACCTGCGGGGTGGCGGGGCGCACACGGGTGAAGCGCAGGCGAACGTTCGGCGACGGGCCCTGGACGTCGCCGACCATCTCGTCGCCGGCGACGACCAAATCCGCCGTGAACAGCCGGCGGTCGCTCTCGTGCGTGATCTGCACGTAGGGACCCGAGATGGTGGCGAACACGCGAATGCCGCTGAGACCCTGCTGCCGCACGGGCCACGCGATGGACTCCGCGGCGATGGCGCCGTCGAAGACGAGGTGGCCCTTGCCGAGCTCGCCCTTCTGGATGAGATCGAGCTTCACGTCCTCATTGCGCGGAGACTCGAAGAGCCCCGTGCCGATCCACCGACCGACCCACTGCCCAGCGACGTCCGCGGGGGGCTGGTCACTGCGCGGTGGCGGCGGCGTCACCGTCGCGCACGATGTGAGGATCGGAATCAGCGCCGCCACCAGTAGTGCCCGCATAGGTCCCCCTTTGAACGCACCCGCGTCCAAAACCATTACAGCACGCGGCATGCCACAGCTAAAACTTTGCGTGGCGGGGATTTCGCGCCACCGACGACGTCGAACCGTCAGGGGACCGACGAGTGTAGTGCCAGCGGGTCACGACGCGTGCCGCCGCTGACCGATCCGCGGGCGGAGCCGCCCGCGGCGCCTGCCCGGCGCGCATTGGTCTGGCGGTGCGCGGCAGGGACTACGAGTATCCGGGGCCGCCGCTGGTCATCCCCGGCGTGCAGTACACGCTGACGGGCGTGGGCCTTCCTGCACGATCATCCCAGGGACCGGCCCGCGGACATCTTCGGCGGACGGACCACCCTGCACGTGGGCGGAAAACGGGAGTCCTACGTGCTGCTGCCGATTGTCTAATGCGGGTTGCCGTCAGTCACGTTCCATCGGGCGACGACCGGCGTCTCGCGCTCGTAGCCGAGCACGCTGATAGAGGCGGGGTCGAGCTTGAAGTAGCGGCCGTCCACCGGCGGCAGGCCGAGCCAGCACGCGGTGAGGATTCGCAGCGTGTGCGCATGACCGAAGAGGGCGACGTCACCGCCTGCCCCGCGAGCACGCTCGATCACGCGCCGGACTCGCGCGCCCACCTCGTCGATGGGCTCGCCGCCGGGCACGCTGTCCGTCCACACCGACCACCCGGGCCGCTCGCGACGGATGTCCGCGGTGGTGCGGCCCTCGTACTCGCCGTAGTCCCACTCGCGCAGGTCGTCCGTGACCACGGCCGCCCCGCCGTAGCCGGCGATGCGGGCGGTCTCCCGCGCCCGGGTGAGCGGGCTGGACAGGACGAGCGCGAACTGCCGGCCCGCCAGCCGCGCCGTGAGGCTCGCCGCCTGGCGCTCCCCTTCCGCAGTCATGGCGATGTCGGTCCGCCCCGTGTGCTGTCCGCTCTTGCTCCACGCGGTCTCGCCGTGCCGCACGAGCCACACGGAGACCGTCACGTGGCGCTGATCTCCCGGCCCATCAGCTCGCGCGCGATGACGATCTTCATGACCTCCGCGGTGCCGTCGCCGATCTCGAGGCCGATGACGTCACGCATGCGCTGCTCGAAGGGCAGCTCGTCGGTGTAGCCGTAGTGGCCGTGCAGAAGGAGGCACTGGTGGATGGTGTCGACGGACAGGCGTGGCGCCCACAGCTTGACCATGGCCGCTTCCTTCGTGCAGGGCTCGCCCCGATCCGCCAGCCACAGCGCACGGTAGCACAGCCAGCGGCACGCCTCCAGGTGCGTGGCGGCCTCCGCGATCGCGAACGACACCCCCTGAAAGCCGGCGAGCGGACGCCCGAAGGCCTTGCGCTCCTTCACGTAGGCCATCGTCTCCTCGAGCGAGACTTGCGCCGCTCCCAGGCACGCGAGCGAGATGCCGATGCGGTTGAAGTCGAATCCCTGCATCACCTGGTAGAAGCCCGAGCCCTCGGCGCCGATCCGGTGCGAGGCGGGCACCCGCACGTGATCGAGCGAGAGCACCGCGCGCGCGATCGCGTGCGAGCCCATGTCGCGCAGCGCGCTGCGCGACACGCCGGGCAGATCGAGGGGCACGAGGAAGGCGGAGACACCGCGCGCTCGCGCCTGGCCGCCTGTGCGCGCGAAGAGGACGGCCGCGTGCGCGGCCATGCCGAGGCTGATCCCGGACTTCTCGCCCGTGATGACGTAGTCGTCGCCGTCCCGCTCGGCGCGGCACTCGAGGCTGGCCGCGTCCGAGCCGGCGCCGGGCTCGGTGAGGGCGAGCGCGATCACCGTTTCTCCGCTGGCGGTGGTGGCAAGCCACCGCTTCCTGAGCTCGTCGCTGCCGTTGCGGCCGAGCATCTCACCCGCCAGCGTGGCCAGCTGCACACCGTACGTGCACGAGAAGTCGCCGCGTGCGATCTCGTGCATCGCGATGCCGAAGGTCATGAAATCCGCGTCCTGCCCGCCGTACGCCGCCGGCGTGCGCAGCCCCAGCAGGCCGAGCGCGCCCATCTGCCGCCACACGCCGGAGGGAAACTCTCCGGTGCGGTCCCAGCGGGCGGAGCGCGGCTGAAGTTCCTTGCGCGCGAAGGCGCGCAGCGTGCGGATCAGCTCCTCCTGCTCGGGCGTGAAGGCGAAGTCCATCAGTCGGTGAAGACCGGTGTGCGCTTGCCGGTGAAGGCCGCCAGTCCCTGCGCGGCATCCTTCGAGCGCATGTGGGCCGCGACGAGGCGGATCTCCCTTTCGAGGCCCGTGGCGAGGTCGGCGTCGGCTCCGTTGACGAGCGTCTTCACCGTGGCGGTCGCCGACCGACTCTTGGCCGCCAGCGCCACCGCCATCTCGTCGACGGCGGCGGGCACGGTGCCCACCGGCACCACGCGATTGACGAGCCCCCACTCGCGCGCCTCCGCGGCCGATAGCCACCCGCCCAGCATCATCAGCTCCTTGGCGCGCCGCGCGCCCACGAGGCGCGGCAGGCGCTGGCTGCCCCCGCCCCCGGCCACCAGCCCGAAGTTGGCGTGCTGATCACCGAGGCGCGCGCGCTCGTCGGCGACGACGAGATCGGCCACGAGCAGCAGCTCGAGACCGCCTGCGAGTGCGAGACCCTGCACGCCGGCGATCACCGGCACCGGCAACGTCTCGATGCGGTTGAAGACCGTGTGCCACAGGTTCATGAAGGCGCTCCACCGATCGGGATCGAGAGCCAGCTCGCCGACGACCTTCAGGTCGGCGCCGGCGCAGAAGGCGCGGCCGGCGGCGGTAAGGGTAACGACACGCACCGCGCGGTCGGCATCGATTGCGTCGCACACCCGCGCAAGATCCTCGAGGAGACCAGGGCTGATGGCGTTGAGCTGGAGGGGGCGGTTCAGCACGACGCGGGCGATGCCGCCGGCGGAGTCATAGATAACCGTCGCGAGATCCATGGGCACGACCATCGACGATTGTCGCTCCAAGAGCAAGGACGCATTGCCCCGCCATGGTCTTTGGAGGCAGAATGTCGGCGCCCGATCTCACCGGGCCACGGAGGCCGCCATGCATCGACGCGACGTGCTGAAGCTCGGCGCCATTGCCACCACCACCTTCGCGCTCGGCGGCGTGAGCCGTCTCGGTACCGGCCGGGCCGCCGCGCAATCGACGGGCGCGCCCATCGTGGACCGACTCGTGCTTACCACCGTCGTCGACAACATCTACGACGTCTTCGCGAAGGAAGGACGGCTCGACACCGTCACCGTGCAGCGCACGCGCCTGGCCGGAGGCGCCACGCTGCTCGCCGAGCACGGCCTCGCCTACCACCTCGACTCCACCCGCGGGGGCGACCGCCGCGAGATCCTGCTCGACTTCAGCCTCACCGACAAGAACCTCAGCAACAACTACGCCGTCCTCAAGGTCGATCCTGCGCGGGCGGACGCGCTCATCCTGAGTCACGGCCACCTCGACCACTACGGCGCGCTCCCCGACCTCGTGCGCACGCTGCAGGGTCGCATGAAGCCGGGGCTGACTGTCTACGCCGGAGGCGAGGACACCTTCTGTCATCGCGTGGTGGTCACGCCCACCGCCACCGTGGACCAGGGCTCGCTCGACCGCACCGCGCTGGAGGCGGGCGGGCTCAAGGTCGTTCTCGCGAGGCGACCGGAAGTGGTGGCGGGACACGCGTCCACCACGGGACAGATCGAGCGCCTCACGGACTTCGAGAAGCCGCCGGCGGCGGCACGGCTGGAGGCGGGACCGATGGGCTCCGCCTGCTCGCCCACGCACTTCGGCACCGTCAAGGTGGAAGCCAAGCCCGGTGACCTCGTGGCCGACAATTTCCAGGGCGAGCACGCCACCGTCTACCACGTGAAAGACCGCGGCCTCGTCGTCATCACGTCGTGCGGCCACGCAGGCGTGATCAATTCCGTCCGGCAGGCGCAGAAGGTGACCGGCGTGAGCCGCATCCACGCTGTGGTGGGGGGCTTCCACCTGGCGCCCGCGCCCGACGCCGTGGTGGCGCGCACGGTGGCTGCGTTCAAGGAGATCGATCCGGACTACATCCTCCCCATGCACTGTACCGGCTTCAACACGATCGTCGCCGTGCACCAGGCGATGCCGAAGAAGCTCGTGATGCCGTCGACTGGCACGCGGGTCGTCTTCGGAGCGTGAGGACCTGAAGGTGGCGGGACACATGATCGTCCCCGCCGAGCGCGCCTGGCGCGAGCCCGGGCGCCGCGCTCGGCAGATGAGATTGATTCCGGCGGAGGCGCTGCGCGCGCTCTACGCGCGCTCCGACTGGCAGGGCGCGTGGCGCACGCTCGTCCACGCCGCGCTCCTCATCGGCGGCGCCGTGCTCATCCATCGCGCGCGCGGGCACTGGTGGCTGCCCGCAGCCCTGCTGCTGCAGGGCCTGTTCCTCGTCTCCCTCTTCGCTGCCATGCACGAGGCCGTGCACTACTCGGCCTTCAAGAACCGGCGCCTCAACGAGGTCGTGGCGTGGCTCGCCGGCCTCGGCATCCTCTTCAACGCGACGTACTACCGGCAATTCCATTTCGCCCACCATCGCTACGCGCAGGACCCTGCGCGCGATCCCGAGCTGATCACCGCTCCTGTCCCGCGCTCGCGCAATGACTTCCTGTGGCGGGGCACGGCGGTGCCCTACTGGAGGGCGCGGGTCACCAACATCGTCTCGCTGTGCCGAGGCCGCTTCACGGGCCTCGATTTCATCCCCGTGACCGCGCGTCCGGAGATCGCGCGCTCGGTGCGCGCGACGCTGGCGGTGCTCGCGGCGCTCGCGGCGGGCTCGATCGCGCTGCGCACCGACGCGCTTTTCTGGTACTGGCTGCTTCCGCTCGCCCTCGGTCTGCCGTTCCTGCGCCTCTATTTGCTCACCGAGCACACCGGATGCACGGAAGACGACGACGGGCTGACCAACACCCGCACCACGATCTCCGTATGGCCCGTGCGCTTTCTCATGTGGAACCTGCCCTATCACGCCGAGCATCACCTGTACCCGAGCATCCCTTTCCACCAGCTGCCCGCGGCGCATCGGTGGCTGCGGCCCCACCTGCGCGTGATCGCAGTCGGCTACGCACGCACGGTGCGCGCGCTGTGGGCGGCCCTGCCTCCCGCCCGTTGACAGTGTGCCAACCGCCCTTCTATCATCCCAAGTCTTGCCAGCATCTTGAGAAGGAGAACCTTCATGACAGAGTCGCGATCGTCCGGTTTGACTCGACGTGAAATCTTGCGGGCGGGCGCCGCCTGGACGGCCACCTCCGCGATCGTCGGGACGCCGGCGGCCTGGGGCCAGGCGAAACCCGCGCCGGTCCCGGTGTCGATCGCGTGGCAGCCAGCCGTCTCCATTCCACCCTTCTACGCGGCCGAGAAGCACGGCCTCTTCGAGCAGGCCGGCCTAGTTCCCAAATATCTGAAGTTTCTCTCTGGCCCCGCGATCTTCGCCTCGCTGCAGAGC
>JBKKCN010000461.1:0-10778 GCA_046712525.1 Candidatus Rokuibacteriota bacterium | reverse complement strand
GAAGTATTCCTCCGAGGAGGCGGACGCGCGCTTGGAGTACGCGAGGGCGATGACGAGCGAGGCCACGAAGTACAGGACGATCACCACCCAGTCGATGAGGGTGAGCGTCATGCGCGGTCGGCCGGGCTCGGCGGCTCGGGCACTCCCGGCGGCTCTGAGAACCCCGGCAGCTCCGGCGCCGCCAGCGAGCGAGGCACCTGGTTCACGCTCTTGAGCGTGTCGATCTCGTCGCCGGTAGCGGCGCCGAGGTCACGGAATTTGCGGGCCGCCGGCAGCACGCGCGATTCCATGGATCCCACCGCGTTGTTGAAGGCGGTGGTGGCGTTGCCGAGGGCGCCGCCGATCTTCTCGAAGTGGCCGGTGAGCGTGGCGAGCCGCTTGTAGAGGTCCCGTCCCAGCTCGCTGATCTCGGCCGCGTTGGCGGCCACGCGCTCCTGTCGCCAGCCGAAGGCGATGGCGCGCAGCAGCGCGATGAGGGTGGTGGGCGTGGCGACGACGACCCGCAGCGCCATGCCGTCCTCGATGAGCGTGGCGTCCATCTCCGCCGCCGCGCCCACGAACGACTCCCCCGGAATGAACATCACGACCAGTTCGGGGGCGTCGGAGAACTGCGCCCAGTACTCCTTGCCCGCGAGCTGGGTCATGTGCTGGCGCACCTGCTGGGCGTGACGGGCGAAGGCCGCCGCCCGTTCCATCGGCGTGCTCGCGGCGAGCGCGTCGAGATACGCGGTGAGCGGCACCTTCGAATCGACGACGATGTCGCGCCCGGCGGGCAGGTGCACCACCATGTCGGGACGCAGGCGACCGCCGTCGCCCTCCACCGTCACCTGCTCGGCGTAGTCACAGTGCTGCGTCATGCCGGCCAGCTCCACCACGCGGTGGAGCGTGATCTCGCCCCAGCGGCCGCGCACCTGGGGCGCGCGCAGCGCCGTCACGAGGTTGCCCGCCTCCTGCTGCAGGGCGGCGCTGCTGGCGGTGAGCGAGCGCAGCTGCTCCTCGAGGGTGCCGTAGGCGTGCTGACGCGCCGTCTCCAGCCCGCGCACGTGTTCCTCGTAGCGCGCGAGGGCGTCCTGCAGCGGCTTCACGGAGGCGTCGATGGCGACCTCGCGCCGCCCGAGCTGGGCATCGGCGAGCTCGAGGAACGCCGTGTTGCTCTGCCGGAGCGCATCCGCGCTCAGCGCCTTGAAGGTGTCGGTGAGCCGCTCGCGCGCCTGCTCGAGCAGCGCCTTCTGCTCCTCGACGCTGCGTCGCTCCGCCTCCGCCCGCGCCTCCACCTGTGCGCGCCGTGTGCGCTCGGCGTCCACCGCGCCGCGCAGGTCGGAGATCTCGAGGTCGCGCAGGCTCAGCTGCTTCTGGATCTCGTCGCCCCTCGCCTCCAGCCCCGCCACCCGCGCGCGCAGCATCTCGGTTTCCACCTGCCCGGTGCCCGTGAATCGTACGCGCGCCGCCAGCCACGCGACGGCGGCCCCCAGGCCGAGACCCGCCCCCAGCAACGCCAGCTCAAGCACGGCCTCCTCCCTTCACGCGCCGCCAGTGGCGGCACACCTCACGCAGCCCGCAGGGCGGGCACACGACGGCATCGCGGCGGTCGCGGCAATCACCCGCCATGCGGGTGTGACAGAGGGCGAAGTCATACTTCACGGGATCGGCGGCGTCGAGCAGAGCCAGGCGCGCGGTGATCTCCTCCGCCATCTTCCAGTTCCGCGAGCGACGCCGGGTGAGGCCGATGGCGCGACTCATGTTCTCCACGTGCGTGTCGACGGGAATCAACAGACGCGCGGGCGACACCGACGTCCACAGCCCGAGGTCGGGCTGGTCGCGGCGGACCATCCAGCGCAGGAACAGGTTCAGTCGCTTGCACGGGCCACCGGACGACGGGAGCGGAAAGAGGTGGCGATAGCCGCGCGAGCGCCGCCCGCGCGGGAACACCTCCGCGAGGTCGGCCTCCAGGAACGCGCGCGCGAAGCGCTCGAGGGCGGGCCCGATGGGACCGCCGGGCTCGGCGTCGCCCGCCACGAAGCACTTCTCGAAGGTGCCGTATCGCGTGAGCACGTCGCGCGCCGCCGTGCAGAAGGCCACGAGATCCCGCGGCCGGTTGAAGCGATAGATGAAGGTGTCGAAGGCGTGCGCATCACGCACGAGGTCGAAGTCGCGCACGAAGGCCGCGGGTGACGGGCCCATGGCGGCGAGAACGCCCTCGAGCGCGCGGCCGAAGAGATCGACGCGGCCGTAGGCGAGGCACGCGGTGAGGAGCCCGACCACCTCGCGGTCAGCGGCGTCGGAGTAGCGGAGAGGGTATTGGAGAGCGTCGCGTCCTATGCGCGTGTCGTAGTCGAACTCGCGGTAGAGACGCTCGAGCGGCTGTCGCAACGCGCCGGCTGACGTCATTCAGCAATCCGGCGGCATGATAACATGCCGCTTCGCAGCGACCATGAGTGGAATGCGCTCGTCCCGTGAGCTCGCGATCGGCGTCGTCGGCCTCGGCGTCATCGGGCGGGCCCTCTGCCGCGCCATCGACGCCGGGATCGACGGTCTGCGCCTGGCGGGCGCCACCTCGCGCACGCGCGAGAGCGCCGAGACGTTTCTGAAGGCCCTGAAGTCACCCGCCCCCTTCCTGTCACTCGACGACCTCGTGGACGCCGCCGACGTCGTCGTCGAGGCCTCCACGCAGGCGCACCTGACGGAGATCGCCCCCAGGACGCTCGGCGCCGGCCGCGACCTCGTGGTGCTTTCCTGCGGCGGGCTGCTCGGCCGCGCCGACTGGGTGGCGCTCGCCCGCTCCAAGGGGTGTCGCATCCTGGTGCCGTCGGGCGCCATCGCCGGGCTCGACGGGGTGAAGGGTGGCGCCATCGGCGCCATCACGTCGATCACGATGGAGACACGCAAGCCTCCGGCAGGGCTGGCGGGAGCGCCGTGGATCATCGAGCACAACATCGACCTCGCGGCCATCAAGGAAGAGACGCTGATCTTCGAGGGACCGGCCACGGAAGGGTGCCGCGCCTTCCCCGCCAACGTCAACGTGCTGGCGGCGCTGTCGCTGGCCGGCATCGGCCCCGACCTCACGCGCACGAAGATCTACGCGGTCCCCGGCCTCACACGAAACCAGCACCGCATCCGCGTCGAAGGCGAGTTCGGCCGCATCGCCATCGAAGTCGAGAACGTGCCCACCGAGAACCCCCGTACCGGCAAGCTGTCGTACCTGTCCACGATCGCGCTGTTACGCGACCTCGGTGCCACGCTGCGCGTCGGCACCTGAGGGTCTACGGATCCGGTCCGCGCCTCGTTCGACCGGCTGGCGGAGCGTTACGCCGCCGACTTCGCCGATGAGCTGACGCGCAAGCCCTGGGACGTCGAGCGGCTCCGGCGCTTCGCCCGGGAGTGCGGGCCGGGCCCCGTTCTCGACGTCGGCTGTGGGCCCGCCGGACACGTGGGACGCTTCGTGGCCGACCTCGGCGTGCGCGTGGTGGGCGTCGACTTCTCCGAGCGGTCGGTGGCGCTTGCGCAACGGCTCAACCCATCGCTGCGCTTCGTCGTTGCCGACATGCACACCCTGCCCTTCGCGCCGGGCGCCTGCGCCGGAATCGTCGCCTTCTACTCGTTGATCTACGCGGCGGATCCCAAAGCGGCGCTCAGGCGCCGGGCTGAATCGCTTCGAGGTAGCGCTCCGCTTCGAGAGCGGCCATGCAGCCGGTGCCGGCGGCGGTGACGGCCTGGCGGTACACGTGGTCGGCCACGTCGCCGGCAGCGAAGACGCCGGGCACTGAAGTCTGGGTCGTGCCCGGGATCACCTTGATGTAGTCGTTCGGATGAAGCTCGAGCTGGCCTGTGACGAGGGCCGTGTTCGGCGTGTGGCCGATGGCGATGAACAGACCGTCCACGGGGTGCACGGACAGCTCACGGGTGTTCACGTCGTGCAGCGTGACCGACGTCACCTTGCCCGCGGTGACGTCGCCGATGGACTCCACCTCCTTGTTCCAGAGGAACTCGATCTTCGGATTCTTGAAGGCACGTTCCTGCATGATCTTGGAGGCGCGCAGGGTGTCGCGGCGGTGGACCACCAGCACCTTGCGGCCGAGGCGCGCGAGGTACAGCGCTTCCTCCAGCGCGGAGTCGCCGCCGCCCACGACCATGATGACCTGGTCCTTGAAGAAGAAGCCGTCACACGTCGCGCACGTGGACACGCCGCGGCCCATGAGCGCCATCTCCGAGGGCAGCCCCAGCAGCTTGGGCGAGGCGCCCGTGGCGACGATGACGGTGTCCGCCTCCCACGAGCGCTCGCCCGCGTTCACCACGAAGGGCCGGCGCGAGAAGTCGACGGCGGTGGCGTCCTCGGTGATCATCTCGGTGCCGAAGCGCTCGGCCTGCTTGCGCATCGTGTCCATCAAGCTGGGGCCCATGACGCCGTCGACGAAGCCTGGATAGTTCTCCACGGACGTCGTCAGCATCAGTTGGCCGCCGCCCTGGAACCCGGTCACCTGCAGCGGGGCCAGGTTCGCCCGCGCGGCGTAGATGGCCGCGGTATAGCCGGCAGGGCCGGAGCCGATGATGAGGACCTTTCGCGTCATGCCCATGAACGTCGCTCCCCTCTCCCTCTAGGATGCACCCCCCGTCACCGTAGATGCGGTTTCAGGGGCGCCGGAGGATCTCCTCGAGCTCGGCAAGGTCGCGGATCTCGAAGCGGGGGGGCGCCACGCCGGACGGCAGAAGCTCGCGATCGGGGTTGATCCAGGCGGCGTCCATCCCCACCCGGTGCGCGCCGATGATGTCGATGTCGGCGCGGTCGCCCACGAACAGCGTGCGCGCGGGATCGGCGCCGGTGCGCTGCAACGCCGCCTGGAAGATGTCCGCCCTCGGCTTGCGCCACCCCACCTCGTCGGAGACCACGATGGTGGCAAAGAGGTCCTTGATGCCCGCGGCCTCGAGGATGCCGAGCGCGGTGGGCGTGTAGTCGAAATTGGAGACCACCGCGAGCTGGTGCGTGGCCGCCAGCCGCCGCAGCAGGGGACCGTAGTGCTCCGGGAAGACGGCTGCGCGCGACAGCTCGTCGCGGTGGGCGTCGAGCAGCGACTGGCGCAGCGCCACGGGCACGCGGTCGGGATCGAGGCTCAGCCGGCGGAAAAAGTCGGTGAAGCGATCGGGCGCCGTGACTTCCCGGTCGTCGAGATTACGCAGGCGCTCCGCTTCGTTCCAGCTCGCGCTGAGCGCGCCGTAGCACCGTTCGAGGGTGAGGTCGGGGAGGTGAGGACAGAGCACGTCGTGCAGGCGGCCCGCGGTGGAGCGCACCGTCTTGCCGTTGATCTCGATGGCGGGCAGCTGATCGCGGCGGAAGCGCACGAGCGTGTCGAAGAGGTCGAAGAAGACGGCCGCGTACCGCCCCATCACTATCCGAGCCGCCCGTACGCCTCGCGGTCGTAGCCCACGACCACCGAATCGTCCGCGACCAGGAGGGGGCGCCGCAGCAGCCGCGGCTCTTTCGCCATCAGCTCGACGAGCTCGGCATCGCTCACCTCGCGGCGGTCGAGGCCGAGCGCCTTGTACTGCGTGGTGCGCGTCGACAGCAGGGTGCGCACGCCGCCTGCAGTCCGGCGCGCGAGAGCGCGGATCTCCGCCGCCGACAGCGGCTCCTTGAAGAGGTCACGCGTGGTGAATGCGAGCCGGCGCCGGGAGAGCTCCGCCCTCCCCCTCACGCACGACGTTCAGGTGGGCTTCTGATAGAGGACGAGGCCGCGCGCCGTCACAGCGGCTTCCGTGCCGAGTAACCTTCGTCGAGGCCGTGCCAGAAGCGGATCTCGCGCTCGCCGTATTTCCAGCACAGGTTGACCTCGCGCCCGTCCCGCAGGTGCAGGAAGTCGACGAGGCCGAGCTCGAAGTCCTTGGGCACGCCGCCCATGTCGGCGATCTGCTGCAGCGCCTGCTGGATGACGGCGGTGAGGCTCTGCAACCGCTCCGTGCCCGCCTTCCACGCCGCGCGATCGATCATGCCGCCGCCGGACATCGTGATGCGCTCCTCGTCTTTGCGCTGCCGCTGACGCTCGGATTCCGCCTCCATGTGCGACGCTCGCACGGAGTCCATGGCGCGCGTGAGAGCGGGAATGAGCTTCTCGACCTCGTCACGCTCGAAGTAGCGCTCAGCCACGCCCGGCACCTTTCAATCCCTGCTCGACGAAGATCACGTGCACTTCCTTGGGGCCGTGCACGCCCCGCGTGAGCGTGAGCTCGATGTCCGCCGTGCGGCTGGGGCCCGTGATGAAATTGATCACGGCTCCCCGCTCGACGGGCGTCTCGCCGTCGTGCCACGCCTCCAGAAAGAGTCCCACCTGCTCCAGCGATTCCACGAGCGCGTCGCGGTCGAAGACCGCCACGTGCACCGTGGGCAGCAGCGAGGTGGTGCGCGGCCGCCCCGCGCCGGAGAGGAGCACGAGGGTGCCCGTTTCCGCGATGGCGAGGTCCACGCCGGTGAGGCCGAGGTCCGCCGCCGCCACCGCCGCGCGCAGCCGGTCGCGCTCCGGCATCGCCGGCACGCCCGGCGGCATGGCCTGCACCTCGATGCCGTGGGCGGCGAGGCCGCTGGTGCATTCCGTACCGAGGGCCGTGTCATGCCAGGACACCAGACGGGTAAAGCCGCGCTCGCGGGCGAGGTCACCGATGACACCGGGAACACCGCCGGCGGTCGGCACACGATAGAAGACGCCCCCCACGCGCTCCAGCTCCGTCCGGAAGCGTTCCAGCGTGGCGGGCCAGCGCTCTGCGAGCTCGCGCCGCAGCAGGTCGACCCGCTCGCGCGGCCGCTCGGGTCGGACCGACGGCGCCGCCGTGAAGAGCCCCGGCGTCTTCGCGATCTCAGCGCGCACGCGGCGCATGAAGTCGGCCCGCGCGGTCATGGCGTTCCTCGATCGCGCGCGGTCATCGTAGCTCGCGCGATTGACTTAGATGGGGGGCCTCGACGGGCCCCCCAAGCCCCCGACGCTCGGCAGCGCCCCGGCGAAGCCGTGGCGCTCGATTGATTGCATGGGAGGCCTCGACGGGCCCCCCAAGCCCCCCGACGCTCGGCAGCGCCCCGGCAAAGCCGCGGCGCTCCTCGATCACGCGCGTCGTCATCGTAGCTCGCGCTCCAGCGCCGCCCAGCGCTCCTGGAATGTCTGGGGGGCCACCGCGGGCAGGTCGCGGGTGCGCGTCCACGCGCCGAAGAAGAGTGGCAGCCGCGTGATGGTGCGGCCGCGCGCGAAGGGGCGCTGCAGCAGGCGCGCGATGGGCGCCGCCCATCGGTAGAGGCAGGGCGCGCGCAAGAGGCGGCCGGCGAGGCCGAAGACGACCCGCTCGCTCCAGGGCGCGATCTTGCGCTCGCCCACCTCGCGGCGCAGCTCGACCAGCATGCGCGGGATGTCGATCCGTACCGGGCACGCGTCCGCGCACGCGCCGCAGAGGGAGGAGGCGTGCGCGAGATCCTTCACCGAGGCCGGACCGTTCAGCATCGAGGTCAGCAAGATGCCGATGGGGCCGGGATACGTGTGGCCGTAGGCGTGGCCGCCGATCTGCCGGTACACCGGGCACACGTTGAGGCAGGCGCCGCAGCGCAGGCAATAGAGTGCCTCGCGCAGCGTGCCCGCGATCTGGTCGACGCGCCCGTTGTCGAGGAGGACGAGGTGGAACTCGTCCGGGCCCTCCAGCTCCGCCGCGCGCCGGGGGCCGCGCACCAGCGTCGTGTACACGGACAGCTTCTGCCCGGTGGCGCTCTTGGCGAGCACGGAGAGGAAGACCATGAGGTCCGTCATGGAGGGCACGACCTTCTCCACGCCCATGATGGCCACGTGCACGCGCGGCAGCGACGTCACCATGCGCCCGTTGCCTTCGTTGGTGACGAGGACCACCGTGCCCGTATCGGCCACCGCGAAATTGGCGCCCGTGATGCCGAGATCGGCGTCGAGAAACTTCTGGCGCAGCTCCGCGCGCGCGATGGCGGTGAGCGCCTCCGCATCGGCGACGACGGGCCGGCCCAGCTGCTTGGCGAAGAGGTCGGCCACCTGTTGCTTCGTCTTGTGGATGGCGGGCGCGATGATGTGCGAGGGACGCTCGTGGGCGAGCTGGATGATGTACTCGCCGAGGTCGGTCTCCACGGGCGTGATCCCTGCCCGCTCCAGCGCCTCGTTGAGATGGATCTCCTCCGTCGCCATGGACTTCGACTTCACCGCCATGCGGGCGCCCGTGCGCCGGCCGATCTCGAGGATGATGTCGCGCGCCTCCTCCGCCGTGCTCGCGAAGTGGACATGTCCGCCCAGCCGCTCCACGTTGTCCACCAGTTGGTCGAGATAGCGATCGAGGTGCTGCAGCGTGGCTTCCTTGATGGCGCGCGCGCGGTCACGGAGGGCATCGCCGGCCGGGAAGTCCTCGAAGGCCTCGCGCCGCAGCGTGATGAACTTCGTGGTGGCGATGTCGAGCGCCTGCTGGAGAAAGTCGTCCTTGAGCGCCTTGCCCGCGCGCTCGCGAAACGGTGTCGCCAGCTCGCGCGTGGTGTCGCTCACACGCGCGCGCTCTGCCCCGGGCGCGGACGGGGCCGCGTGAGCACCTCCGCCAGGTGCAGCGCGCGCACGCGGGAGGCACGGCGGCCGAGGCCGCCCTTTAGCTGCATGAGACACCCGGCGTCGCAGGCGACCACGCAGTCGGCGCCGGAGGCCTCCACGTTCGCCAGCTTGCGGTCGAGGATCGACGTCGACACCTCGGGCAGCCGCACGGAGAAAGAACCGCCGAATCCGCAGCACTCGTCACTGCCGGGGAGGTCGACCACTTCCACGCCGTGCAGGTTACGCAGGAGCGCGCGCGGCGACTCCGACTCGTGCAGGCCGCGCAACAGGTGGCAGGAGTCGTGGTACGCCACGCGGCCGTGCACGTCGCTCTCGAAGTCGACCACGTGCAGCGTCTTGACGAGAAACTGCGACAGCTCGTGCGTGCGTGACGCCAGCGCCCGCGCCGCCGCCTCGTCGGGCGAGCCCGCGAGCAGGCCCGGGTACTCGTGCTTGACCATCCACGCGCACGAGCCCGAGGGCACGATCACCGCCTCCGAGCCCTCGAAGAGCCGCACGGTCCGCCGCGCCACCTCGGCGGCGTCGCGACGGTAGCCGGAGTTGAACAGGGGCAGCCCGCAGCACGTCTGCCCCGGCGGAAAATCGACGGCGACGTCGAGCGCGCGTAGGAGGCGGACGATCTTCTCGCCCACCTCGGGATAGAACATGTCCCCCAGGCACGTGACCATGAACGACGCGCGCCCGCGCGCGCTCATCCGTGCGCGGGCGGCGGCGTGACGACGACGAGCAGGAGCAGGCGCGCGCCGGAGTCGTTCAGCACGCCGTGCGCGGCGCCGGCGGCGGCGACGATGGCCTCCCCCGCCTCCGCCACTTCCTCCATGCCTTCCAGGGTGAATCGTCCGCGGCCCTCGAGGACGTAGTAGATCTTGTCCTGGTCGGCGTGCACGTGCGGCTTCTGGCTCTGGCCGGGCTCCAGACAGTAGAGGTCGAGCTGCGCGCGCGACGTGGTGGCGAGGGCGATCTTCGCCATCTTGTCCGCCTGGAACTTCGCGTGACCGGCGACGCGGATCTTCACGGTCGCAGCCCCGCCGCTCGCGCCACCAGCGTGATCGGGTGCACCACCTCGATGTCGAGGCCGCGCGCCCGGCATCCCTTGGCGATCTGCATCAGGCAACCGGGATTCCCGGCCACCAGCGTACGCGCCCCGCTCTCCACGATGCGGTCGATCTTGAGCGCGAGCAGCTCGTCGGCCATCGCGGGCTCGAGGATGTTGTAGACACCGGCGCTGCCGCAACACAGCTCGCCGTCCTGGAGCTCCACGAGGGTGAGGCCCGGAATGCGCCGGAGCAGCGCCCGCGGCGCCACGCGCACCTTCTGCCCGTGGCTGAGATGGCAAGCGTCGTGGTAGGCCACCGTGCGCTCCAGCGGCGACAGTCGCAGGTCGGCGTCCATCAGGAGCTCGCTCACGTCGCGGGTGCGCTGGGCGATTCGTTCGACGGCGGGGTCAGGCACCCAGTGATGGTACTCCCGCATCGCGGCGCCGCACCCGGCCGCATTGGTGACGATCCAGTCCAGGCCTGCGGGAAACGCGGTCGCGAGCGCCCGCGCCCGTGCCCGAAGGTCGTCCAGCCTGCCTGCGTGCAGCTCGAGAGCGCCGCAACAGCCCTGCACACGCGGAATGACGACGTCGTAGCCCGCGAGGCTGAGCAGGCGCGCGCTGTCGTGGTTGACGTCGGGATACAGGTGACGCTGCACGCAGCCCGTGAGCAAGCCCACGCGCCCGCGCGCCGTGCCCCGCGCCGGGATCAGCTCCGGCAGCGGTGACGGCGGCGGAACGTCGCCGAGAAGGGCGTCCATCGCCGCCAGGCGCGGGAAGCGCGCGAGGATGCCCGAGGAGCGCACCAGACGCTGCAGCCCGGCGCGCCGCCACAGCGCGGCGAGGCCGAGGAGCGAGGCCATCCGCTCGGGATAGGGCAGCACGGCGAAGAGGAGCGATGCGAGAAGGCGCCGGCGCCCGTGCTGCGCGATATCGACGCGCGCCGTCTCCAGGAGCGAGCCGAAGGGAACGCCGGCCGGGCATGCCGTCTCGCAGGCGCGGCAGCCGAGGCACAGGTCGAGATGGCGCGTGTAGGTCTCCGTTCTCTCGAGGCGCCCTTCGGCCACCGCCCGCATCAGATAGAGACGCCCGCGCGGCGAGTCCATCTCCTCGCCGAGGACCTGATAGGTCGGGCAGTGCGGCAGGCAGATGCCGCAGTGCAC
>JBKKCN010000460.1:0-3262 GCA_046712525.1 Candidatus Rokuibacteriota bacterium | reverse complement strand
AGCCGGGACTGCGCGTGGCGGACGTCGGCGCCGGCGACGGGTATTACACGGTGCGGCTGGCCAGGCGGCTCGGTCCCGGCGCGATCATCTACGCGCAGGACGTCGAAGCCGGCTATCTTCAGAAGCTGGAGCAGCGCCTCCGGCGAGAGGGTGTGCTCGGCGTCACGTTGGTCCACGGCACCCCGCGCGATCCCAGGCTGCCCCCCGCGTCGATCGACCTCGCGATCCTCGCACATGTATCACGAGATCGAGAACCCGTACGAGTTCGTCTATCGCCTGCGGGCGGCGATCGCCGACGATGGGCGCATCGCGGTGATCGACGTTGATCGGCCGACGCAGGACCACGGCACGCCGCCCGCCCTGCTCCGCTGCGAGCTGGCCGCCGTGGGGTATCGGCAGATCGACTTCGTGCCGCTGATGCCAGCCGAGGGCTATCTCGCCGTGTTCGTGCCGCCCCAGAAGCTGCCTCCGCCGTACTCGATCAAGCCCTGCGCGCAGTGAGCGAATCGCCTTCATTGGCAGGCCCCATCGGCGCCTGCCGATACCTCGCGTCTCATGACGTCCTCCGGCACCTGGCGCGATATCGATAGATCGAGAGCCCGAGGAATGCGACGAGTACGGGCACGAGAAGCACATCGACATGCCCCGTCCACCCGGCCAATCCGATGGCCCCAAGCACCAGCACCGCGAGTGGCGCGAGGCACGCGAGGCGCGAGAGCGCCGCGCCGACGATGCCGATGACGAACCATCAATCAGTGGGCATGATGACCTCCTACACCGCCTGAGCCGCACGGTGTAAACCGTTGGGCACGGTGATCTTCTTCGGCATCCCCGTCGCCCGTCGCGTCAACTCGTGCGGGGCGACCCTTCCGGCGACCGCCCTCGCCATCCGTGGGCGACATTGGCAGCGACGACGAAGGCGGAGTAGACGACGATGCACGCGAGGACCGGCGCGGAATACGTCAGCCGGCGGTCGAGCTGCTCCAGCGCAAAGACACATACCGGCCCCAGGGATCGGATGATCTGGGCCGTCGCCGTCGCGCCCACATCGCCGATTCCCGGCCACCGGCCGCGGATCCCCAGGACACCGGCGGCGAGTACGATGACCCCGAGAAACCGCACGGCCGTGACGGCGCCGGCATGCATCCCGTGGTCGTGCAGCCTCTTGGCGTAGAGCAAGCTGATGGTGATCGCCGCTCCGCTGACCATGAGCAGCGCCAGCCCCCCGAGACGCGTGGTCAGGCTGGCGATCTCGAGACCGGAGCGACCCGAGAGCACGACCCACCAGAGGCCGGCGAGCGAGAGAGCGATCCCCATATAGCAGCCGTACTCCAGCGGCCCGACCGCCTCGCGCTGAGCGAGCGGTACCCCGAGGACGGCCAAGCCGATGACCGTCAGGGGCGCCATGCCGCTGTGCAGGGTGATGACGACCGCCGGCTCGAGGTGCGTCAGCGCGAGGAAGTAGCAGGTCCATGCCACCGCCGTGCTGACGTTCATGCCCAGCACCGCGGCCGCGTGCTTACGCATCGTCGCGAATTACTCGGGGGCACGGATCGCCGTGAAAACGCCGAAGATCGCCGTCGACGGCCCGAAGGCCAAGAGGATGACTGTGAAGACATCGACGCCCTGAAACAAGCCGCCGAGGTAGACGTCGCGGAGCGCCTGCGACAGGCAGAACGTCAGCACGAGCATTGGCCCCAGGAGATTCATCACCGCCTCGTATCGCGCGACATTCTATCCGCGAGCACGCCCGCAGGGATCGCGAAGAGCACGAACGGCAACGTCTGCGCCGTCTGAAGCAGACCGGTGGCGCCGGCCCCCGCCCCCAACGCCAGCACCGCGACCATCGGCGCCGCCGCCAGCCCGACTCCTCGGCGGACTGCGCGGCCAGATTCGACCACGCGACCGTGACGATCGTGGGTCCGGGCGAAGCCGCCGCCACCGCGAGCTGCCGCCAGATGCCATGCCCATGTCCTCCTCTTGACGATCATCCTATGCTGCACATACTACGATCCCCAGGAGGCGCATCGATGAGCGCGACACCCGAAGGACTCGATTCCTCGATCACGAGCCGTGACATGGTCTTCGAGGCCGACGTCGCGTCGGTCACGCCGTTCCTGAAGCTCGCGACGGTGAGCCGCAACGGCGGCGGCCACATGACGTTCGCCTGCGACGAAGGACCCAGCCTCGGTGGCCTCGGTTCGGCGCCGACGCCGCTCATGTACTTCAGCGCTGCCCTCGCGTTCTGACTCATGACGCAGGTGGCCCGGTACGGGCACATGCTCAAGGTCAGTGTGACGAAGATGACGATGCGCGTCAGCGCACGCTTCCGTGTCGCAGGGTCGGTCCTGAACGACACCGTCGAGGGCGAGATGCTTGGCGCCGACACCACGCTCGAGATCGAGTCTCCCGACCCGCCGGAACGGGTGGCCAAGGTCATCCGCAATGCGGAGCGCGGCTGCTTTGTGAGGCAGGCGCTGGTCCGGCCCGTACTTGTGAACGGCACGACGCTCCTGAACGGACGACCGCTCGGCTGAAACGCCGCGCGCCCGACGCTGTGGGCGACACGGAGGCGGCGGCAAGCGTCGGTAAAGCGTGGTGACGCGGAGGCGGCCGACTATAATCAGCGAGAGACGGACTCCTCGAAGATCCAGCGAAGGGGGGTGAGCGCAGTGGCGAAAGGCAAGAGCATGCAGAAGGAAAAGAAAAAGCCCAAGCAGAAGAAGAAGTAGTCCGGATGGCTCGCTCGCTTCTCCTCAGCTGCGAGGCGGTCAGCAAGGCCTACGGGACCCGGGCGCTCTTCGACGAGCTGTCGTTCGGCCTCGCCGAGGGCGACCAGGCGGGTCTCGTGGGCCCCAATGGCTCCGGGAAATCCACTCTCCTCAAGATCCTCGCCGGCCTCGAAGAGCCCGACCGCGGCACGCGCTCGCTCCGCAGCGGCCTGCGCAGCGGCTACGTGCCGCAGGATCCCGCGTTCCCTCCCGGCAGCACCGTGGACAAGGTGATCGCGGCCGCGCTCACGGGCGTGGACGAGGACGAGCGTCCCCGCCGCATGGCGCGCACGCGCGGCGCGGCCGGCTTCACCGATGGCGGCGTGGACGTGGACACGCTGTCGGGCGGCTGGAAGAAGCGGCTGGCCATCGTCCGCGAGCTCGCGGCGGCGCCGGACGTCCTGCTGATGGACGAGCCCACCAACCATCTCGACGTGGAGGGCATCCTGTGGCTGGAGGCCATCCTCAAAGAGCAGGCGCGCGCCTTCCTC
>JBKKCN010000459.1:0-6436 GCA_046712525.1 Candidatus Rokuibacteriota bacterium | reverse complement strand
AGGCCGAGACCGCCTTGCGCTGCTCCTCGTTGTAGTCCTTCCACGGCGGCATCGCGCGGAAGCCATTCGTGACGCGGTCGTAGACGAACTCCGGCGTGTACTTCGACGGGTTGAGCCGCGGCGCCTTACCGGGGTACGCGTCCTTGCCGTGGCAGAACACGCACCGCTCCTGCCACACCTTGCGGCCCATCTCGATCGTTTGCGCAGACTTCATGAATTCGGGACTGAACTGCACGTCCTGGGCGCCGCCCGCGCGCGAGGATCCGAGGGTGTAGCCGAGCGCGAGCACGAGCGCGAACAGCGCAGCCATCGATCGCAGCAGCACGACCTCCTCCCAAGTGCGGCGGGCCCCGGGTGGTCACGCCCGGAGCCCGCGCACCGCCTGTCTGTTACGGAGCGATCTTGTAGACCTTGGCCAACCCGCCCACCGGACCCGTCGTGTCCTGGGTCGTCACGTAGACTTCCCCGTCCGCGTCCTGGCCGAAGCCGAGCACGTACGAGTTGAAGTTGGGCATGTTCGAGACCTTCACGTCTTCCATTGTCCACGCGTTGCCGCTCTTCGTCGCCACGTAGAGCCGGCCGTCCTTGACACCGAACTTCGTGCTCCAGTCCCCGAAGAAGTACTTGCCCTGCCAGGGGCTATGGCCGCCGCGGTAGACGTAGCCGCCGGTGATCGACAGGCCCTTGCAGTCCGCCGTGACGTTGCAGTTCTTGTACTCGAGGATGGGGTCGATCATCCCGGTGCTCTCGCAGGTGGCCGGATGCGTGTTCGGATTCACGTAGTCGAAGCAGTGCTTGCCTTCGCGCACGCGCCAGCCGTAGTTGCCGCCCTTGGTGATGATGTCGACTTCCTCGAAGGAATTCTGGCCCACGTCGGCGCAGAAGAGCTCCTTGGAGCCGCCCATGTCGAACGAGCACCGCCACGGGTTGCGCAAGCCGGAGGCCCAGATCTCGGGCGCCATGTCCTGCTTGCCCACGAAGGGATTGTCCGAGGGCACGTCGTACGGGTCGCCCTTGTTGACGTCGACGCGCAGGATCTTGCCGTGCAACACGGACATGTCCTGGCCGTTGCCCTTGGTCACGTTGTGCCCGATCCCCCAGTCGTTGGCGTAGCCGCCGTCACCGGTGGAGATGTAGAGGTAGCCGTCGGGGCCGAAGCCGATCCAGTGGCCGTTGTGGTTGAACTGCGGCCAGTCGATCTGCGAGATCACCCGCTCCGACATGAGGTTCGCCTTGTTGGCGTCCTTGGAGACCTTGAACTCAGACACGTAGTTGGTGTGCGAGTACCAGAGCTTCTTGCCGAGGTCGGCGTCGCCGCGCAGGTTGCCGCTGTAGGCGACGTAGAACTTGCCGTTGCTCTTGTAGTCCGGATGGAAGGCCATCGAGAGCAGGCCCCGCTCGTCGAAGTCGGGGATCTGCCGGATGATCTTGTGCCGGATGTTGAGGAAGGGCTCCTCCAGCACCTTGCCGTCGGGCATCAGGATCTTGACGAGGCCGATCTGCTCGACGATGAAGCGGCGCTTGGTACCGTCGGGCGGCGAGATGAGCTGCATGGGCGCCGTCAAGCCTTCCGCGACGGGCTGCAGGCTGACGGTGATCTCCGCCGAGGCGACGGTGCCGCTCACGGCGGTCAACAGGACAACAGCGAAGCACGCTTTCAACAGCGATCCCATGATCTGCTCCTCCGGTCTACGATGACAGATGCCACACCCCGTGATTGCCTGACTTCCCCGAGCCGCCTCTCTGCCTCGCCCCCTTCCGGCGTCCGACATAGCGCGACGCCGGGAGCCGCCCCGGCGTCCACTGCGGGGCCGATGTTTGCGGACAAACGGCGCGAAGTCAATGGGCGTCGTTTCCCGGCGTCGACATGATCGTTGGGCGTACAGTGGTTCGGCGCGGGCCGCCGTCGCCCGAGGAGGCCATGGATGAAGCGCATCATGCACGCCACGGATTTCTCACCGGCCTCGCGTAAGGCCTTCAAGCGAGCGCTGGCGGAGGCGAAGGATCATCACGCAGCCTTGACCATTGTCCATGTCCTCTCCCCGGTGATCGGCTTTGTCGGAGACGGCTCCCTGGCGCCGAGCACCTACGAGGCGTTGCTGCGGTCGACGAGGGCGGCGGCGCAGAAGAAGCTGAACGCACTGCTCGCGAGCGCCAGGAGCGCGCGCGTGCGCGCCAGGGGCCTGCTCCTCGAGGGCGTGGCGCACGAGCAGATCGTCAGGGCGGCGAAGTCGCACAGGGCCGACCTGCTCGTGGTGGGCACGCACGGCCGCACGGGCGTGGCGCGCTTTTTCGTGGGCAGCGTGGCCGGACGTGTCGTCGCCTCCGCGCGGTGCCCCGTCCTCACCGTCCGCGGCGGCTGAGGAGAATCAGGACCGCCACGGTCACCGCACCGCCGTCGCGGCTCCTCTCGCTCGACGCCTTCCGCGGGCTGACGATGGCGGCGATGGTCGTCGTCAACAACCCCGGGACGTGGCAGGCTGTCTATCCCCCCTTGCGCCACGCGGACTGGCACGGCTGGACGCCGACCGACGTGATCTTCCCGTTCTTCCTGTTCATCGTCGGGGTGGCGATCCCGTTCGCCATTGCGCCGCGGGCGACGGGGGCGGCGATCACGCGCATCGTGCGGCGCGCCGCGATCATCTTCGTGCTCGGCCTCGTGCTCAATGCGCTGTTCGGCTTCGATCCCGCGACGATCCGGATTCCCGGCGTTCTGCAGCGTATCGCCGTGTGCTACCTGCTCGCCGCCCTCCTCTTCATCACGACGGGCTGGCGGACGCAGGCGATCGTGGCCGCCGTGCTACTCCTCGGCTACTGGGGGGCGATGACGCTGGTGCCGGTGCCCGGCCACGGCGCCGGCGATCTCGGCAAGGAAGGCAATCTCGCCGCCTTGATCGATCGCGCACTGCTCGGCCCCCACCTCTGGCGAGTGAGTCGCGTCTACGATCCCGAAGGCATTCTCAGCACGGTACCCGCGCTTGCCACGGTCCTGCTGGGCGTGCTCACGGGCCACTGGCTTCGAAGCGACAGGACGCCCGCGCAAAGGAGCGCCTGGTTGCTGGCAGCGGGCGCCGCGGGCGTGGTTCTCGGTCTTCTCTGGAGCGCCGCGTTCCCCATCAACAAGGCCCTGTGGACCAGCTCGTACGCGGTCCTCACGACGGGCCTGGCGCTCGTCGCGCTCGCACTCTGCCATTATCTGATCGAGATCCGCGGTCACCGCCGCTGGGCGTGGCCGTTCGCCGTCCTCGGCGTGAACGCGCTCGCACTGTTCTTCCTGTCGACCCTCGTCGCCGTCATCCTGCTCGTCACTCGCGTGCGCGGTGGTGCCACCGTCCACCAGGTGATTTACCAGGGGGTGTTCGCTCCGCTCGCCGCGCCGGAGAACGCCTCGCTCGCCTACGCGGGCGCCTATCTCGGGGTCTGGTGGCTCGTGATGTGGGTCGTGTCTCGGATGGGCATTCGTCTGCGCGTCTGATCGGCTCCGCGAGCCGTCGTGAGCGCCAGCAGCAGCGAGACGCTCACGACGGAGAGCAGCGTGGAGAAGAACACCGCGCACCGTACCCGCTGAACACCAGAGCGAAGATCGGCAGCGCGACGAGGGTGACGGCCTCCATGCCGCGCATCATAGGCCGCCGCCCGCTTGCGGAGGCCGCGCGCCGGATCTAGACTTCGCCATCCGCCCATAGATCGGTCCCAGGCTCTCGGAAAGGAGCGCCCCATGACCATTCGATCAGGCGCGACCGCTGAAGTCTCTCCCGCCGCCACGCTGCCCGACAGCTCGAGGGTCTACCAGGAGGGGATGATCGCCGGCGTCATCGGCGCCGCCACCGTTGCCATCTGGTTCTTCGTGATCGACACGATCGCCGGCCGTCCGCTCAGCACGCCCACGCTGCTGGGCGCCGCCCTCTTCCACCGCGGGGCGGCGGTGACGGTGCCGAAGTTTTCCCTGGAGATGGTGCTGATGTTCACCTGGGTGCACGGCCTTGTCTTCGTCCTGCTCGGGGGCATCGCCTCCTGGCTGCTGGCGCAGGCGGAGCGTCACCCGAGCTTCGGCTTCGGCGTGCTCATGCTGTTCGTCATCTTCCAGTTCGGGTTCATGGTGGCGGCCATGGTATTCGCCCGTCCCATCCTCGTCGCCCTCGGATGGCCCGCGATCCTGGGCGCGAATCTATTGGCGGCGGCGACCATGGCGGCCTACTTCTTCTGGCGCCACCCCTCGCTGGAAGTGCGGCCGTGACCGTCAGCGGCTCGTGATGTAGTCCCGCAGGTACCGGTTCTCGTACTGCACCTCGTCGAGGCTCGCCTTGACGAGGTCGCCGATCGAGATCATGCCGGCCACCCGGTCACCGTCCATCACGGGAAGGTGACGGACGCGGTTCTTCGTCACCACGCTCATCGCGTAGCCGATGTCGTCGTCGAGCACGCACACGATGAGGTCCCGCGTCATGGCGTCGCGCACGGAAATATCGCCGAGCGCCGTGCTGCGGTGCAGGCACTCGCGCAGCACGTCGCGCTCGCTGATGATCCCCACCACGGCGCCCGTGCCGTCGCGCACGAGGAGGGCGCCGATCCGGTGCTCCATGAGCACCGTGACCGCATCGAGGACGGACTGCTCGGGGCCGATCGAGTGCACCTGGGAGCCCTTGATCTGGAGAATGTCTCGGACTTTCATGGCCGGCACCTCCGAGGTCGCTCTGCGCGATAGTAGGCGCGTCGTGGCCGATTCTCAAGGCGACTTACGGGGCCCGTAACGTCGAAGTTGCGCGGACGGGGTGCAGGGCGCTATGCTCCGCTGACGCTGGATCCTGGATACAAAATCCAACTGGAGGCCGCTGCCCGTGAGCCTGCCGCAATGAGCGCGATGGTGGCGCCCCTCAAGCGACGGCGCCTCGTCGACGACGCCGTGCAGATGCTGCGCGCAGCCATCCTGAAGGGCCGGATGGCGGACGGCGCCCGGCTGCGCCAGACCGATCTCGCCGATCAGCTCGGCATCTCCCGCACGCCCATCCGTGAGGCGCTCGTGCGCCTGCAGCAGGAAGGACTCGTCGAGCTGCTGCCCGGCGGCGGCGTGCGCGTCAAGGTGCTGAACCTCGACGAAGCGATCGAGCTGTACGACGTGCGCGAGGTGCTCGACGGGCTCGCCGCGCGCCTGGCGGCGGGCCGGATCGACGCGGCAGCGCTCGCCCGGCTCGACAAAGCGCTGGCGCGCCAGGCGCTCTGCGTGGAGCGCGGCGACGCGGGCCCGTGGTTCGCGGCGCACGTGGCGTTCCACGAAGAGATCGTGCGCGCGGCGGGTAACCGGCAGCTCGCGCGCCTGTCCACCGTGGTCCGGCTGTCCATCCGTCACTTCCATCCGCTGCTGCTGCGCACCGAGCACCGGCTGGAGAACGCCTACGCCGAGCACCGCGCCATCTACGACGCGATCCGGACGCACGACGCCGAAGGCGCCGAGCGGCTGGCGCGTGCCCACATCGCCAACGCCAAGGAGATCGTGCTGAAGACGATGACACAGGAGACACGCCGTGGCGCTGTTCAAGACTGAGAAGAAAGCGCCCAAGGGCGCCGCCGGGCTCTGGGACGTGGTGGTGGGCGAGGACATGTGCAAGGCGTGCAGCTTCTGCCTCAACGTGTGCCCCACCGACGTCTTCGCCTACCGGCCCGCCGCCAACAAGCTCGGCTGGTTTCCGATGTACGTGGCCCACGAGGACAACTGCGTCGGCTGCATGCTGTGCTACCAGATCTGCCCCGACTTCTGCATCGACGTGGCTCCCAAGCCGGGTGCGCGCGTGAAAGGAATGAGCTGATGGCCACCATCGTCCAGGTTCCCGTCCGTGACGGCCTCGTGGCGCCGTGGGTGGAGTGGGAGCGGCGCTGCACGAATGGGCGGCGGATGCTGGAGGCCGGCACCTACGCGCTCACGGAAGGCGCCATCGCCGCCGGCTGCCGCGTCTTCGCGGGCTACCCGATCACGCCCGCCACCGACATCGCGGAGTACATGTCCAAGCGACTGCCGCAGGTGGACGGCTACTACATGCAGTGCGAGGACGAGCTGGCGGGCATGCACGCGTGCGCGGGGGCGAGCCTGGGCGGCCTGAAGGCGATGACCGCCACCTCCGGGCCCGGGTACACGCTCATGCACGACGCGTACGGCTGGGCGCTCACCAACGAGATCCCGATGGTCGTGGTGGACGCCATGCGCGTGGGACCCATCAGCGGCATCACGGGGGCGCCCGGGCAGGGCGAGTTCTACGTGGCGCGCTACTGCACGCACGGCGGCAACTTCGAGACCATCGTGCTGTCGCCCTCGTCGGTGCAGGAGGCGTTCTGGCTCACCATCGACGCCTTCAACCTCGCCGAGCGCTTCCGCACGCCGGTGACGATCCTCACCGACCAGGTCGTCTCCGACATGTGGGAGGACCTGTTCATTCCGGATGAC
>JBKKCN010000458.1:0-12707 GCA_046712525.1 Candidatus Rokuibacteriota bacterium | reverse complement strand
CGCGCGGCGCCCTCGGCGCGCTGCGCGCGAGCCGCGGTCACGTGCTGACGCGCTTCACCGTGCTCAGCGCCCTCACCGCCGTGAGCTCGGTCATGTTCGTGGCGTCGATCAAGCACGTCGGTGTCACCGTGGCCTCGGTGCTGTCCTCCACGGCGCCGCTCTTTGCCATTCCACTCGGAGTGTGGTTCCTCGGCGAGCGCCTGCCCGCGCTCGCGGTGCTGGGCGCCGTCGTCACCGTGGCCGGCATCGTCGTGCTGCGGCTGTAAGCGACACGGCGCGGAGGCTTGAGCGCGGGTGGGGGCTTGGGGGCCCTTCGAGGCCCCCATGTCAAATGATCGCGTGGCGCACCCGCGCGGAGACCCACTCGCTGACCAGCACGGCCCCGAAGACGAGGATGAAGATCATCGTCACCTGCGGCCACGCCAGCACGTTGACGGAGGCCTGCAGCTGCAGGCCGATGCCGCCCGCGCCCACGAGGCCCAGCACGGTGGACTCACGGATGTTCACGTCCCACCGAAAGACCGAGATGCCCGCAAAGGCCGGCATCACCTGCGGCACGATCCCGAACGTGATGACCTGCCCGAGCCCGGCGCCGGTGGCGGTGATCGCTTCCACGGGCGCGCGGTCGATCTCCTCGATCGCCTCGTAGAGGAGCTTGGCGACGAAGCCGATCGAGCGCAGCGCGATGGCGAGGATGCCGGCGAGCAGGCCGGGGCCGATGATGGACACGAGCAGCAGCGCCCAGATGAGCGAGTTGATGGAGCGGGAGGCGACGATGAGCAAGAGGGCCAGCGGTCTCACGAGCGTCACGCTCGGCGTCGTGTTGCGCGCGGCCAGGAAGGCCACCGGCACGCCCACGACGATGGCGAGGAGCGTGCCCAGCGTGGCCATGTTGACCGTGTCCCAGAGCGGACGCCAGAGCTGCGGCAGGTACGACCAGCGCGGGGGCACCATGCGCGAGACGAGATCGGCGCCCTGCTTCGGCGCGTCCCACACGAAGCTCCATGTGGTCGCGGCGGCGATCGCCTGCGCGCAGGCCACCACCACCGCCGTGCCCGCGAGCCACGCCAGCCACACGGCGAGATCGAGCGCGCGCGTACGCCGCCGCCACGTCGCCGCGTGCGTGCCCGCGGGCGTCATTGCACGCGGCGCCGGATGACGCCGGAGACGTACTCCGCCGCCATCACGATGACGATGATGGTGATCAGGATGGCGGCGGCGGTGCCGTACTCGTAGCGGTCGAAGGCCGTGTTGAGAGTGGCGCCGATGCCGCCCGCGCCCACGATGCCGATCACGGCGGACTCGCGGAAGTTGATGTCGAGCCGGTAGAGGCCGAGGCCGATGAGACGCGGCATCACCTGGGGCTGGATACCGTAGTTCAGCAACTGCAGCCAGGACGCTCCCGTGGCGCGGATGGCCTCCGCCTGGGCCGGATCACTCGATTCGATGTTCTCGGCGAGGAGCTTGGCGAGGAACCCCACCGTCGCCAGCGCAAGGGTGAGAGTGCCCGCGAGGGGGCCGAAGCCGAACATGGCCACGAAGAGGATGGCGACGATGATCTCCTGGAACGTCCGCGACAGCGCCACGATGCCGCGGCACACGACGTAGACGGGCATGGGCGCGAGGTTGCGCGCCGCCCCCAGCGCCACCGGCAGCGCCAGCGCGAGCCCGATCACGGTGGCGGTGACGGTCATGACGATGCTCTCGAGCAGCCCCTCGACGATGTCGCCGCGCCGCGAGAGGAAGTCGGGGCGCGCGAACCCACCGAGGAAGGCGGCGCCGCGATCGAGTCCCTCCCACACGCGCGCCCAGCTCACGTGTACGCTGCCGAGACCGACAACCAGATAGACGGCGGCGCCGAGGAGCAGGCCCCGGCGCAGCCACGGATTGGCGACGAGCGGTGGGGGCGACCATCGGCGCGCCGCGAGCGACGCGGGGCTCACAGTCCGGCGAGCCGCTGCTCGTCGACGAGCGCAGGAGCGGGCGGCTCCTCGCCGCCGTCGCTCTCCGGAGCGGGCGCCCAGTCTTCCTCACCGTAAATTTCGGTGAGGGTGGCCGGCGTGAGCCCGCCGGGCAGGCCGTCGTAAACGATCCTGCCCTCGCGCAGGCCCACCACACGCGCCACGAAGAGCTGCGCGAGGGCCACGTCGTGGATGTTGATGATCGCCGCCAGCCCGCGCTCCTGGCACAGCTCGCAGAGCAGCCGCATGATCTGGCGCGACGTCTTCGGATCGAGGCTCGCGGTGGGCTCGTCCACGAGGAGCAGGGTGGGCTCCTGCACGAGCGCGCGGGCGATGCCTACTCGCTGCCGCTGTCCACCCGAGAGCGCATCCGCACGCTTGTCCGCCATGTCGGCGAGGCCGACGCGATCGAGGATGGCGAAGGCGCGCTCGATGTCGCGAGGGGAGAAGCGCCGCAGCCAGCTGCGCCAGAAGCCGACGTAGCCGAGGCGGCCGGAGAGCACGTTCTCCATGACGGTGAGGCGCTCGACGAGGGCAAACTCCTGGAAGATCATCCCCATGCGCCGGCGCGCGCGCCGCAGCGCGGCGGGGCCAAGGCCCGTCACCTCGCCGCCGTCGAGGATGACGCGGCCGGCGGTGGGCTCCACGAGGCGATTGATACAGCGGATGAGGGTGCTCTTGCCGGCGCCCGAGGGGCCGATGAGCGCCATCACCTGGCCCGCGGGCACCTCGAGATCGACGCCGCGGAGCGCCTCGTCCCCGGTGGGGTAGCGCTTGACGAGCCCCTCGATGCGGACGACGGCGCCGGCTACTTGCAGGCGTAGCTCACGCCGGTGGCCGCGTCGACCTTGCGGATGACGTCCCAGTGCTCCTTGTAGCTGATGGGCATGAACTTGTCCTCGGTCTTGAACTCCGCCTTGAGCGCCGAGCCCTCCCACGGGTAGGTGAAGAACGCCTGCTTCACCTTCTCCGCGACCTCCGGCTTCAGGTTGTAGACGTGCCCGTAGCCGGTGGTGGGGAACGTCTGGGACTTGTAGATGGAGCGGAACTTCGAGCCGTCCACCACCTTGCGCGCGACCATACGCGTGAACACGGAATTCGCGATGGCGGCGGCATCGTAGTCCTTGTTGGCGACGCCGAGGATGGAGTTGTCGTGCTTGCCGGAGAATGCCGTCTTGTAGTCCTTGTCGGCGACGAGGCCGAACTCGCTCTGCAGCAGCGCGGTGGGCGCCTTGAAGCCCGAGTTGGAAGTGGGGGCCGTGAACGCCAGCGTCCGGCCCTTGAGGTCGGCGGGCTTGAGGATGGGCGAGTCGACGAGCGTGAGGATCTCCATCTGATAGCCGGAGGAGCCGTCTTTGGCCGCCATCGTGGTGAAGGGCACGAATCCGGCGCAGTTCACGGCGAGGGGGTTGGCGCCCGAGTTGAAGCCGGCCACGTGCAGGCGCCCCGCGCGCATCGCCTCGATCTGCGCGGCGTTGGATTGCACGGGGAAGAAGGTCACCTTCTTGCCCGTCACCTTCTCCAGGTGCTGCAGGAAGCCGTCCCACACCTTGCGATACACGGCAGGATCCTCGACGGGCGTGTACGCGAAGATCAGCGTGGCGGGGTCGACCCATTGCTTCGAATCAGCGGGCGCATCGGCCACGAGGTCGCCGTTGCGATCACAGTAGCGTCGGTCGAGAGCGCCCCGCGGGCAGTCGTCCTGCCCGGCGGCGGGCAGCGAGGCTGCCGCGAGCGCGAGCATGCCGAGGACGACGATCACGCCTGCTTTCATGTGTGTCTTTCTCCTGCGCGCTAAGTTAGCCGACGGAAGCCAAGGCCGCCAGAGCCTCCTGCGCGGGATCGGGCTAGCGGTCGAGCCACGCCGCCTGCAGGCGGCCGCCGATGTCGAAGCCGATGTTGGGCGCGAAGTCGCGCACGTACGGCTCCCACGCGGCGACCGCGATGGGCGAGGGGCCGTACAGGTGATAGACGTGCTGCGACAGGTGGCGCTGGATGTCGTCGATGATCTCGCGGCGCTTGGCGACGTCGAGGGTCCGCCGCTGGAGCTGGATCATCTCCGTGACTTTCGGATCGTTCACGCCGCTCGCGTTGGTGATCTGCCCCGGCATGTGATAGCGGACGAGATAGCTCTCGGGATCGGTCCAGGAGCCGAAGAGCGTGCCCGCCATCTGGTCGAAGCGCCCGAAGGTGGTGGACGAGATGGACGCGCCGTACTCCTTGAGGCGCAGGTCCGTCTCGATGCCGACCGCCTTCCACTTGCCGCGCGCGAGCTGGACGGCATCCATGAAGTCGGGGCCGAAGGCGGGGGTGACGTCGAGCGCCACCTTCAGCCCGTGGCCGTGGCCCGCCTCGCTGAGCAGACGCTTGGCCTCCTTCGGATCGTGCTCGTACAGGCGTCGTCCTTCGGGCGGAAGCTGGTCGATGGGGATCGACCACTCGCTGAAGGCGGCGGGGACGGCGGGGTTCGGGACGCCGTGGCCGTTGGAGTAGGCGCTGGCGTCGATCACGTCTTTCCAGCTGCCGGCCATGGCGAGCGCGCGGCGCACGCGGATGTCCTTGAGCGGTTCACGGTCGTGCTTCAGCCACGTGATGCCGCCGAAGCCGACGGTGAACGTCGCCGTCTGCAGGCGCGGCCGCCGCTGGTGGGCCACGTCGAGATCGAGCCGCCGCACGATCATCCCGTACTCGGGCGCGAAGTCGTAGCCGCCGCTGATCCACTTGCCGAAGCGAGAGGACGGGTCCTCGTCCATCGTCAGCTCGACGCCGACGGCGTAGGGCTGTCCGGGCAGGAAGTAATTCGGGTTGCGCACGTACGTGAGCAGCCGGTTCGGCTCGTAGCGCTCCAGCATCCACGGTCCCGTGCCCGCGCACGATTCGGCGCGCTTGAGATCACCGGTGCGCTCCACCGCTTCACGCGCCACGATCCAGGTCGAGGTGGACGCCACCATGTCGAGGAACCACGCGTACGGCTGCTTGGGCGTGATGCGGACGGTGGACTTGTCGGGCGCCTCCACCTTCTCGATCTGTTCGAGCGTGCCGTAGTTGGGGTTGCCCTTGATCGTGAGGAACCGCTCGTAGGTGTACTTGACGTCCTCGGCGGTGAGCTCGCGGCCGTTGACGGGCGGCTTGGGATGCCATCGAACGCCCCGGCGCAGCTTGAACACGTAGGTGGTGGGGCTCGTCTGGCTCCAGGATTCCGCGAGGTCGCCCTCGAGCGGCAGCGTGCCCGGCTTCACCGAGGGCCCCGCCTTCACCTTCAGCAGCCGGCTGTGGCTGAAGGACAGGGCGCTCATCGTCTTGTACGACAGCGTGAGGTGCGGATCGAACCCCGTGGGCTCCTCACCGCGCACGCGAAAGACGCCGCCGCGCTTGGGGGTCTGCGCGAAGGTGGCAGAGGCCGGGGCAAGAGCGGCAGCCACCCCCGCGCACGCGAGGTGTAGCACGTCACGACGGGTCACACCCATGGCGGGGACTCTAGCCGACTCCAGCCGTCGCCGCCAGCGCCAGCTGGCTCCAGCGGACGCAGGCGTGACTGGAAGCCCCCGAAAACATGGGCACGTGGCTGGAGGCGGGACGCCGGCGGAGGCGACGCGCAAAGAGCGCTGTCTCGCGCGGGCCGGCCGTCTTATCATCGTTCGCGACGGCAGGCGCGCCTGTCGCATCGGTGAGGAGGAGCCCATGAGGGCGGCGATCACAGCGAGCGGTCACCACGTGCCGGATGACGTCTACCCGAACTCCTATTTCGAAGGCCGGCTCGATACCACCGACGAGTGGATTCGCTCGCGCACCGGTATCGTCGAGCGCCGCCTCGCCGCTGGCGGTGGCACCTCCGACCTCGCGGTGCCCGCGGCGCAGCGATGCCTGGACCGCCGCGGTATCTCGCCGGCAGCGGTGGACTGCGTCATCGTGGCCACCATGACGCCCGACCGCCTGTGTCCGTCCACCGCGGCCGCCGTGCAGCGCAAGCTGGGTGCCGTCAACGCATGGGGCTTCGACGTCGCCGCCGCCTGCTCGGGATTCATCTACTCGCTCGTCGTGGCCACCAAGCTCGTCGAATCCGGGGCCGCGCGGCGCGTGCTCGTGTGCGGCGCCGATCGCATGAGCAGCGTGATCGACCCCAAGGACCGCACCACCGCCGTGCTCTTCGGCGACGGCGCGGGCGCGGTCCTGGTCGAGGCCGTCGACGACGAGAGCGTGGGCATCCTCGACTCCGTCTGCCACATGGACGGCGATGGCGAAGAGTCCCTCTACATCCCCGCCGGCGGCAGCGTGGAGCCCGCGACGCCGGAATCGGTGAGCGCGCGCCGGCACTACGTCCTGCAGGACGGTGCCACCGTCTTCAAGGCGGCCGTGGTCGGAATGGCCGAGGTCACCGAGGAACTGCTCAAGCGCAACGAGCTCGCGCTGGCGGACATCGCGTGGCTCGTGCCGCACCAGGCGAACCGCCGCATCATCGAAGCCGTGGCCCGCCGCCTCGGTCTTCCCATCGCCCGCGTCGCCATCAACATCGATCGCTATGGCAACACCGTGGCGGGGACGATTCCCATCTGCCTCGCCGAGTGGGATGCCGCCGGCCGCTTCGCCTACGGCGACCGCATCGTGCTCTCCGCCTTCGGCGCCGGCTTCACCGCCGGCAGCGTTTACCTGCGATGGGCGGTGCCCAGCCGCTGAGCGGCACGTCGAACAGCTGACGCTCAGGTCGTCAATGGATCAAGTCAGTTTGGCGCGCGCCCGGGGCGCCGCGTGTCACCCCGCCGTCCCCAGTGAAGTCGGCCACCTCGGCGACGATATCGCGACCGCCTGAGGCCTTTCCGGCACATCCCTTTGGTACTGGCCTTGCTCTCTGTGGGGTCTCAGGGGCGGCCACGTGCTGCCTCTGCCAAGGAGGCCCCGATTTGAATCAACTGACATCTTCTCTCGCTGCTCCCTTGTTCCTGTTTCCGGTTGCCGCCGCGTTGGCGACGCGGAGGCTTCCGGACTCGCTCGCGACCCTCGTCGACGTAGCACCACTGCTGGTCTTTGGCGGCGGCGCGGCGCTCGGGATCATCACGAAGCGCGGTCGGCTCGTGCTGGGTCTCGTCGTGCTCATGTTGGCCAATTCCGCGCTCCTGAACTTCGGCAGCCGCGCCGCGTTCGAGGCGGTGGCGCTCCTGCTCCCACTGAACCTCGCCGTCATCGCGTGGCTCCGCGACGAGAATCCACTCGCGGGGCGTGGCGCGCTCCTCTTTGGCTTCGCGCTGCTGCAGGCTGCGGTCGTCGGCATGCTGCAGTACTCCGAGATGAGCGCGGTGCCGGTATCGCTGGACCAGCCCGTGGACGCCGCTGAGGTCGGTTTCTGGACATCGCTCCCGCAGCCCGCCGTCTTCGTGTACGGTGTGGCGCTCGGTCTCGTGGTGATGCGGTTCTTTCTCGTTCGACGTCCCATCGCGGCGGGAGCGGCGTGGGCGCTCGTGGCTTCCTTCCTCGCACTCGACGGGGCGCGTGGAGGCTCGGCGGGCATCCACTTCGCGGTGGCCGGGCTGCTCCTCCTCGTGGGCGCAGCCTGGGAGCCGAAGCGCGGCGCGCATTTCGACGACGTCACCGGTCTTCCGGCCACCCTGGAGCTCAACAAGGTCCTCAGCAAACTGCGCAGCCGCCATCACTACACGATCGCGCGGGTGGAGATCGACGAATTGGCGAGGTTCCGTGAGGAGCACGGTGCGGCCGCCTCGCACCGCATCAAGCGGATGGTGGGCAGGATGCTCATGCAGATCGGCGGAGGCGGCCGCGCCTTCTACTGCGGCGGACACACCTTCGCCGTCGTGTTCCGGCGCACGTCCGCGAGCACGGCCGGTCGCCTCCTGGACATCGTGCGGCGGCGGATCGAGATGACGGACCTGGAGGTGCAGGTGATCGAGGCTCCGACGGCGACGGCGAAGGCGACGGAGACGGCAGGGGCGGCACGATCGGAGCAGCCACGCGCCGTCCAGCGGACGGTGTCCGTGACGATCAGCGCCGGCCTCGCGCATGCCGCAAAGCCCGGTAACGATCCACACGAGATCATGCGCGCCGCCGAACGTGCCCTCGGTCGCGCCAAGGAAGCCGGCTTCAACCGCGTTCTGGCGTAGTGACGGAAATCGAGGCGCGTCCCGGGGGCCCCGGGACGCGTCCGAGCGTCGGGGGGCTTGGGGGGCCCTTCGAGGCCCCCCATGCAATCAGAACCGGCGGCGGCCTCCCGCGGCGCGCTTGCGCAGGCGGAGGGACTTCGGAGTGACCTCGAGCAGCTCGTCCTCGCGGATCCACTCGAGGCACTGCTCGAGGTTCATGGTGCGCGGCGGCGTGAGCTTGACGCCTTCGTCCGAGGTGGACGCGCGCATGTTGGTCAGCTTCTTTTCCTTGGTGATGTTGACGTCGAGGTCGTTGTCGCGGGAGTTCTCCCCCACTACCATGCCCTCGTAGACCTGCTCGCCGGGGCCGAGGAACATCACGCCGCGCGCCTGCAAGTTGTCGATGGCGTAGCCGGTGGTGCGGCCCGCGCGATCGGCGACGAGCGCGCCGTTCTGGCGGTGCGCGATATCGCCCTGCCACTCGTCCCAGCCGTCGAACAGATGATTGAGGAGGCCGGTGCCGCGCGTGTCGGTCAGGAACTCCGTGCGGTACCCGATGAGGCCGCGCGACGGAATCCGGTACTCCAGGCGCACGCGGCCGGTGCCGTGGTTGACCATCTTGGCCATCACGCCCTTGCGGGGACCGATTTTCTGCGTGACGGAGCCGATGTGCTCCTCCGGGATGTCGATCACGAGGTATTCCATCGGCTCCAGCGTGCGGCCGTTCTCTTCCTTGGTGATGATCTCCGGCTTGCCTACCTCGATCTCGAAGCCTTCGCGCCGCATGATCTCGATGAGGATCGCCAGCTGGAGCTCGCCGCGGCCCGAGACCCGGAAGGTATCGGGGGAGTCCGTCTCTTCCACGCGGATGCCGACGTTCACGCGCCGCTCTTTCCAGAGGCGTTCGCGAAGCTGCGTGGAGGTGACGTACTTGCCGTCCTTGCCCGCGAAGGGAGAGACGTTGGCGGAGAAGAGCATGGAGACGGTGGGCTCGTCGATGCGGATGAGCGGCAGCGCCAGGGGCCGGTCCACGTCGGCCACCGTCTCGCCGATCTCGATGCTCTCGATGCCGGCGATGGCGACGAGGTCGCCCGCGCTCGCCTCCGGGATCTCGATCCGCTTCAGCCCGTCGTACCCATAGAGCACCGTCACCTTGACCGTCTCCACGGCGCCGTCGCGATGCACCACGGCCACGCGGTCGGCCTGCTTGACGCAGCCATTCACGATGCGGCCGATGATGAGGCGGCCCACGTAGTCGTCCCAGTCGAGCATCGCGACGCGGAACTGCAGGCCGATCTCGGGGTCGAACTGGGGCGGCGCCACCGCGGTCAGGATCGTCTCGAAGAGAGGCTCCAGCGTGGTGCCCGGGTCCTTGAGGGCGCGGGTGGCGGTGCCCGTCTTGGCGTTCGTATAGAGGACTGGGAATTCCAGCTGGTCCTCGGTGGCTTCGAGGTCGATGAAGAGGTCGTAGACCTCGTCGAGCACCTCGGCCGGCCGCGCGTCGCTGCGGTCGATCTTGTTGATGACGACGATGGGCGGCAGCCCTGCCTCCAGCGCCTTCTTGAGCACGAAGCGCGTCTGCGGCAGAGGGCCTTCGGCGGCGTCCACCAGCAGCAGCACCCCGTCCACGAGGGTGAGCGTGCGCTCGACCTCGGAGCCGAAGTCGGCGTGGCCGGGCGTGTCCACGATGTTGATGTGGATGTCCTTGTAGTTCACGGCCGTGTTCTTGGCCATGATGGTGATGCCCTTCTCCCGCTCGAGGTCCATGGAGTCCATCATCCGCTCGGCCACGTGCTCGTTCTTGCGGAAGAGGCCCGACTGCCAGAGCATGGCGTCCACGAGAGTGGTCTTGCCATGGTCGACGTGGGCGATGATCGCGATGTTACGAATGGAGTCGCGCTGTTGCATTGATCCACTGTATCACGCGGCGCGGCATTCGCCACGCGGCGCGCATGTATAATGACCGCACTCTCACGCCTCTGGAGGCCTCTTCATGATCCGGTTTTCGCTCATCTTTCTCGGGATTCTCGCGCTCGGCTGCACCTCCGCCGTCGCGCAGGACAGGCCGGCCGCCGACCGGAAGCCGGCCCCGAGCGCGGCCGACAAGAAACCGGCCGTCAAGCAGACGGCGGTGATCACGATGGAGAAGGGCGGCGAGATCCGCATCGAGTTCTATCCGGCCGACGCCCCCAAGACGGTCGAGAACTTCGTCAAGCTGGCCAGGGACGGCTTCTACGACGGCACCACCTTCCACCGCGTGGAGCCGAGATTCGTGATCCAGGGCGGCGATCCACTGTCGAAGACCTTGCCGCAGGGCGATCCGAATCTCGGCAGCGGCGATCCCGGCTATAAGGTCAAGGCGGAGTTCAACAAGCAGAAGCACGATCGGGGCGCGGTGGCGATGGCGCGCAGCCAGCATCCCGATTCCGCGGGCAGCCAGTTCTACATCACCCTCGGCAACGCCAACTTCCTCGACGGCAAGTACACGGTCTTCGGCCGCGTCACGAGCGGCATGGACGTGGTCGATCGCGTTCGCGTCGGCGACCGCATGAAGTCCGTCAAAATCGTGACCGCCCCCTGATTCCTGTCGACGTCTGTCCCCACGTCGAGCGCGCATGCGCCCTGACGGCCGGATAAGGAGATCATCGCCGTGAAGCAGACCGCGGTCATCACGCTCGAGAACGGCCACGAGATCCGCATGGAGTTCTTTCCCGCTGACGCGCCCAAGACGGTGGACAACTTCGTCACCCTCGCCAAGAAGGGCTTCTACAACGGGCTTACCTTCCATCGCGTGGTGCCCGACTTCGTGGTGCAGGGCGGCGACCCCAAGGGCAACGGCACCGGCGGTCCCGGCTATACCATCCCCGCCGAGTTCAACAAGAACAAGCACGTGCGCGGCGCGGTGGCGATGGCGCGCAGCCAGCACCCGGATTCGGCGGGCAGTCAGTTCTACGTCTGCTACGGCAACACGCCGCACCTGGACGGCAGCTACACCGTCTTCGGCAAGGTGACGAGCGGCATGGAGCACGTGGACCGCATCAAGCAGGGCGACCGGATGAAGACGGTGGCGATCGTCGAGGAATGAGCCGATGACCTGGTCCCTGCTCATTCGCGGCGGCTCGCTCATCGACGGCTCCGGCGCGCCGGCGCGCGACGCCGACGTCGCGGTGGAAGGTGATCGCATTGTCGCTGTCGGCCCCGCGCTGGCGGGCCACGCGGACCGGGTCATCGACGCGCGTGGCAAGGTGGTGGCGCCGGGTTTCATCGACGCCCACTCGCACTCCGACCTCTTCTATTTCGCGTGCCCGTCGGCGGAATCGAAGGTGCGCCAGGGCGTGACGACGGAAGTGGTGGGCATGTGCTCGTTCTCCCAGGCGCCGCTCACGGCGGCGCGGCAGGACGACGTCAAGCTCTGGGTGGGCGGTATCGGCCGCACGCCCGATCTGCACTGGGAGACGTTCGGCGAGTATCTCGACGCTCTGCGCTCCGTGCGGCCGTCGGTGAACGTGGCGCACTTCGTCGGCCACGGCGCCCTGCGCATCGCGGCCATGGGCTTCGAAGCGAGGGAGCCCGACAGCGCCGAGGCGCGCGTGATGGAGCGCCTGCTCGGCGAGGCGATGGATGCCGGCGCCTTCGGCTTTTCCACCGGGCTCGTATACCCGCCGAGTTCCTACGCACAGACGAGCGAGATCATCGCGCTCGCGAAGTCGATCTCGCGGCGGGGCGGGTTCTACTTCTCCCACATCCGCGGCGAGTCGTCGATGCTGCTCGACTCCATCACGGAGGCGATCCGGATCGGCGAGGAGACCGGCATCGGCGTGCAGGTGTCGCACGTCAAGGCCTCGGGCCGTGAGAACTGGCCGAAGATCGATGCTGCGCTGCGCATGCTGGAGATGGCGCAGGCGCGTGGCGTCGACGTGGCCGGCGACGTCTACCCCTACAACGCCGGCAGCACGAAGATGGACAACCTCATGCCGGGCTGGGCGCACGAGGGTGGCATCAGCAAGCTGATCGAGCGGCTCGCCGATCGCACCATCCGCCGCCGCATCGCCGAGGAGTGTCTCGTCGATGGCGAGCGGTGGGGCACCGTGTCGCAGGGGGCCGTCGGCTTCGACCAGATCTTCATCGCCTCCAGCCGCCGGCGCGAGCTCGAGGGACTGCACCTCGCGCAGCTCGCGCGGCAGTCGGGCACCACGCCCGCGGAGGCCCTGATGAGCCTTCTCGTCGAGGAGCAGTGCACGGTGGGCATGGTGAGCTTCTCGCAGTCCATCGAGAACGTGGCCAAGGTGCTCGCGCATCCCGCGCTCATGATCGGCTCCGACTCCATTCCGCTCTACGAGGGAGACGGCGACAAGCCCGGCAAGCCGCACCCGCGCGCGTACGGGACCTTTCCGCGCGTGCTCGGCGAGTACGCGCGCGAGCGCGGGCTCTTTTCGCTGGAGACGGCGGTGCACAAGATGACGGGCATGCCGGCCACGCGCCTGCGCCTGCGCGACCGTGGTCTCGTGCGGGAGGGGTTCGTCGCCGACCTCACCGTGTTCGACGCCGCGACGGTGAAGGACGACGCCACTTTCGCCGAGCCGCACCGCTATCCCACCGGCATTCCCTACGTGATCGTCAACGGCGCCGTCGTCGTGGACGACGGCCGCATGAGCGC
>JBKKCN010000457.1:0-3696 GCA_046712525.1 Candidatus Rokuibacteriota bacterium | reverse complement strand
TGTTCCAGAAGCAGAACTACGACGCCTGGATCGCGGCGTCGAACGCCTTCAACCACCCGCCGCTCAAGAACCTGGCCGACCACCCGATCTGGGCGCGGAACCCGAAGTTCGCCATGCTGCCCGGGGAGGCCGAGTTCGCGCACCCGCGCGGCTGGCCCGCGAAGCCGAGCGAGGCCGTGCAGCTCATCGACAACAACTACATCATGACCGACATGGTCGCCAAGGCCGTCAACGGCATGCCGACCAAGCGCGCCATGGAGTGGGCGCAGGAGCAGATCGCGCTCGCCGTCAAGGGCCAGATGAAGAAGGGGTAGGATGGCCGTCGGTCCCCGCGTCTTCGAGGCGGCCGGGTTTCCGCGTCCCGGCCGCCTCTCACGTGTGCGCGAGTGGTGGGAGCAGGAGCACGTCTTCGGCTACGGCCTCATCGTGCCGGCGATCGTCCTCCTCGTCACCCTCGTCGCCTTCCCGTTCGGGATGGCGATCTGGTTCAGCCTGTCGGACTACTGGGTGGGATCGCCCGGCGGCTTCGTGGGGCTCAAGAACTTCGGCGATATTCTTGCCAACGAGACTTTCCGCCAGACCGTCCAGAACTCCTTCGTTTTCACCATCATCGCGGTCATCCTCAAGGTGGTCCTCGGCGTCTGGCTCGCGATGCTGCTGGCGCGCAACCTCAAGTTCAAGCGCCTGATTCGCGGGATCGTCCTCCTGCCGTTCGTCATCCCGACCGCGCTCTCCACCCTGGCGTGGCTGTGGATGTTCGACTCGCTCTACAGCGTCGTCAACTGGACCGCGATCCGGCTGCATCTCATCGACGCGCCGGGGCCCAACTGGCTCGGGCAGTCGACGTACGCCATGGCGGCCGTGATCACCGTCAACGTCTGGCGGGGGCTGCCCTTCTTCGCCATCACGGTGCTGGCGGGCCTGATGGCCATACCCCGCGAGTACGTCGAAGCGGCCGAGATGGACGGCGCCACCTCCTGGGGGCGCTTCTGGCACGTGACGCTGCCGCTCATCAAGCCGGTGCTCGCGGTGGTCATCCTCTTCTCGACGATCTTCACCTTCGGCGACTTCAACATCGTCCAGGTGCTGACGCGCGGTGGCCCCATCAACACCACCCACCTCTTCGCGACGCTCGCGTACCAGGTCGGCCTCAACGGAGGCAACCTCGGACAGGGCGCGGCGATTTCCCTCTTCATCTTCCCGCTCCTGGCGCTGGTGGTCTTCTTCCAGCTCCAGTACGTTCGCAAGGAATAGCCGTGGCCTTCGCGAGGAGCCGGGGCGCCCGCATGCGCTCGGACGCGTTCGCGTTCGCCAATCTCGCTCCCTACATCTTCTTCGTGCTGTTCCCCTTCTATTTCATGGCGGTGACGTCGTTCAAGTCGAACGCCGAGCTCTACAACCTCAAGTCCATCCCCTTCTGGATCCACACCGGGGCGATCACAGACCACTACACCTTCCTTTTCGCCAAGACCGAATTCGTGACGTGGATGAAGAACAGCCTGCTGGTGGCCGTGGTGGCCACGACCGTCTCCGTGGTCATCTCGATCCTGGCGGGCTACAGCCTGGCCCGCCTGCGCTTCCGCGGTGCGGCCTCCTTCGGCACCGCCGTCTTCATCTCCTACCTGGTCCCGCCCACGCTGCTCTTCCTGCCGCTCTCGCAGGTCGTGGTCTGGCTCGGCCTCGCCGACTCGATCACGGCGCTCATGGTCACGTACCCGACCTTCCTGGTCCCGTTCTGTACGTGGCTTCTCATGGGGTACTTCCGGACCATCCCGCGAGAGGTCGAGGAGTGCGCGCTCGTCGACGGCGCCACGCGCATGCAGACGCTCTGGAAGATCGTGCTGCCCATGGCCCTGCCGGGGATCATCTGCGCCGTGCTCTTCAGCTTCACGCTCTGCTGGAACGAGTTCACCTACGCGCTGACCTTCATCTCCCAGTCCGGGAACAAGACGGCCGTGGTCGGCGTCACCTCCGATCTGATCCGCGGCGACATCTACTTCTGGGGCTCGCTCATGGCGGGGGCGTTGCTCGCGAGCATCCCGATCGTGATCGTCTACGTTCTCTTCCTCGATTACTACGTCTCCGGGCTCACGGCCGGTGCGGTCAAGGGGTAGAAAGGCCCCGACCTGGTGGCCGTCCGAGAGGCCGACGATGCTGAGTCGGCGATTCGCGAGCCCCAGCCGCTCGCCTTCGAAGTACCCCTCATCGTCCGGGCCGCGGTGCACCACCGCATCAGCCATGCGGCGCAGGCGACCGGGCGGAACCGGGGTGTTCCCGCGCAGATCCACGATTCCGGCGATGCCACACATCGAATTGGACAGTATCACCCGACGCGAGCGTCAGAATCAGAACGTCCACTTCCGCTCCCTGCAAGAACAGCCGCCGGCGGCGTCGGGAACCTTTACGGTTCTCGGCCCGGCCGTGCGGCCAGCACGAGGTCAGGTGCGTAGATATCGGCGTCGAATAAGCGATCGTGGATGCGAACGATGTCCGCGCCCGTGGCAGCGCGCAGGGGATTCACTCTGACAGCGTTTGTGTGTCACTGAACTTGACAGTTCATGCGGGACGCGTGCCGCGTATCGCGCATGTCACCGGATTGGTTAGCGTGCGGAGATGGTATTTTTCTTGCCACCTTCCTACTTATCGCACAGACGACGGTACACGGCGGCCGGGTCATGGGTTGGCGCTGACCGATTCAGGCCGAGCAAGGTTGACGGCGCGGGCGCGGAGCCGCTGAGCATGCGGCGCGAGAGCCAGCGCGATGAACGACCGACATGTCGGGAGGCAGGAATGAGTTGGCTATTTCGAGTCCTGTTGTTGGCGGCCCTCTTGGTCCCGGGGGCGGCGGCAGCGCAAGTGGTGGACGAGTGCACGCGGGTGCGAGGCGGCATCGAGAGTCCGATCGCACTCCTTTCTGTGAACGGTGTGTGTATCGACTTGAGCGACAGCATCACGCTGGACGGCAAGTTGTTTGCCCTCGATACGATCGTCCAGCTCGCGGCTGCGATTGTCGACATCGAAGCCGTCTTCAACCAGGATCCATTCATCACCTTCGGCGTGGCGACGACCAACCTCATCCCCGGTCCCCTCACGTACTCATTCCTGTTCGCGACGCCGATCGTTCCGGGCGTCTACAACACCGCGTCCAGCACGGGCGGGGTGACGGTCACGAACGCCCCGGGCGGCGCCCTCAGTGTCGCCAACAGCGGCATCTATCCGACGTACATCTCGGGGTACGGGACGGTGGGTATCGCTCCCACAAACCTCGGGGTCGATCTCGGCACGGCACCGTGCACGGCGACCGGGCCGTCCCTGTCGACCACGGTGTGCAATCAGGGCTCCGCATCCAACACCTTCGCCCCGACGTTTTACGACAACCTCGAGGCGCTGCTCACCTACACGCAGACCGGGCTCGGCAGCGTCGCCTGGTCGGGCGGCGTGACGCTCGATGTGACGAGGACGGACACCGCCGTGCCTGAGCCGGTGACCGTCACGCTTCTCGCCGTCTCCGCGTTCGCGCTCGGTGTGGTGGGGCTCGCACGGCGGCGTCGCCGCCAGGGCTGAGGCGGTCGCGATCGCCTCAGTCCTGGCGGCGACGCCGCCGGACGAGCCCCACCACGCCGAGCGCGAACGAGAAGACGGCGAGAAGCGTGACGGTCACCGGCTCAGGCACGGCGGTGTCCGTCCGCGTGAAGT